>JAZQJB010000139.1:0-5538 GCA_045541375.1 Eubacteriales bacterium
TTATTTGTCTTCCTAAGACCGCTTGGCCTCCGACTTGGTACTGAACAGAATTATTTTGTCGCGTCTTTCTGTCCACTGTCCACTAACCACTGTTCACTTTTTCGCTTACCTTCTTCTCAACCTTCCGAGAACCTTACCGATGCAGGCAACGTTCTCAAAATCCTTGAGCATAATTCTGCCGTACTCGGGGTTGAGCGAGATGAGGCAGTCGCCGCCGTAGACCTTGAAGTAGCCCGCGCCGTCAAGTACGAATATGCCTGCCTCGCCGACCTCGACGCCCTCCGAATTCTGCACGAGAAGAACATCGCCGTCGTGGTATTTGGGCTCCATACTGTTGCCGCTTATGCGAAGTGCAAAGTCTGCGGCAGAGGTCGATTCGCTGACGGTGATGCTGACACTTTCAGCCGCGTCGCCGTCGAGATATTCACCGATGCCGGCGGAGACGGGAAGATCATAGAGCGGGATCGAACGCTTGGTGACTCTGCCCGCGCCGCTGTCCTTGTATCTGTTCGCGATGGGCGCGGTGACGATGGGAGCGGTTTCGCGAGAGAAAACGGGAGCGGGAGCGGCGGGATATTCCGCGCTTGAAACGCGTTCGCGCTCTTTGCCCGCAACGAGCATAAGGAGCTCTTTGCCGTGGTTGTCAAGACGTCGGTATTCCTCGATCAGTCTGATCTCGTTGCCGTCAAGAGTGAAGTTGTTGGTGTTCTCGGGAATGCCGCTGACGATGAAATCGAGCGAGCAATCAAGCGCGTCGCAGATCGCGATCATATTGGAAAGCTTGACCGAATCCGAAAGCCCCGCAAGAAGCTTCGAGAGTGTTCCGAGCGGAATTCCCGAAAGACGCGAGAGTTCGTCATTGGTTATTTTCTTTTCATTTTTAATTTGCTTTATTCTTTCAATGTAATCAAAACTCATTTTGATACCCCTTAATTCCTTTGTTGGAATTATTATATCACAAAAATTCCGATTTGTAAAGAGAAAAATAAAAATTTTTCCGAAAATGATAAAAATATCTTGACAAACGGAATCGGATGTGGTATAATAATGTCAGAAAGGTTCCGAAAACGGAATTAATTGAATTTAGAGAGGTATAAAATGAACAACGTTATTGATAGAAATTACACCCCCGTATCACGCAGAGAGGAGCGTATATATAATGAAGCTCTCGGCGAAAAGATCATCTCCTTTTTCTGCCTTGTTATCGCGTTTTTCGAAAACAACGCGGTCGATGCCATCTGCCGTATGATCGGTGCGGTAGCCATTGCGGTTGCTTGCTTCTTCTACGTTTCGGGCGTTATGGCTGGAACTCTTTCGGTTCTTGCAATCGCATTTTACGGTGCGCTGATAATTGCGGCATCGGCATTCGTCTTCCGCACAAAGAGCGTCAGCTCCCGATAACTGCGGCGTTCTCTGAATAGGTGCGGATGGCTCGCCAAGCCACGATCGAAAGTGGCGCCAGGAGTATTCCCGCAAAGCCGAACAGACGGTATCCGAGATAGAAGGCGGCGAGGGTCAGGAGCGGATGCAATCCGAGATTTTCGCCGACTATCCTCGGCTCGATGAACTGTCGGACGATGACGGTCACCACGTAGAGTAACAACAATCCGACACCGAGGAATATATCCTTGGTCACAAGCGCAAAGAGCGCCCAAGGTAAAAGAACAATACCCACGCCGAGCACGGGAAGGATGTCGACTATCGCCGTGATGGCGGCAACGATAAGCGAGTACTCCACCCCAAGCACGCTGAGCCCGAAAAATATTTCGGCGAAGGTTATAAGCAAAATTAGTGAATAGGAGCGTAGGTAGCCGATGGCGGCAACCGCCGCTTCTTTTTTTATATGCGAAAGCATTCTCTTGGCAGATTCGGGAAGGACGGATCTGATCCCCGCCCGAATCCGCTCACTGTCGAGGGTGAAATAGAATGCGGCGATGACGGTCACGACGAGCCCGATCAAAAGCTCGGGCAGAGCCTTCAGTATTGCGCTGAGCAACCCGGGGATCGCGCTCCCCATCGCCGAAAGCGTATCGCCTACTATTTTTTCAATGAAGGCATTTATCGCCTCCGTTTTTTCTGCTATGTTGCCCGAGCCCGTGTCGGGGAGCAGCGACGCTAACTTCTCCCCGAGCTTCTCGAGGATGTCGAGCGCATTGCGCAGAAATTCACCCGCAGTGCCTTCGCCCGAGCTTATCCCCTCGGCAAGCTTACCGAGCTCACCGAGCAGGCGTCTCACACCGAAAAAGAGAAGCGTGACGAATGACGTGAGCAAAAATATCAAAACCGCCAAGGATACCGTTTTCTTCGACGCGCCGGTGTATTTGGTAAGTTTGGTGGCAAGCGCAGATGCGAGTGCTCCGAGCCCGGCACCGAGAATGAAGGGAAGGGTGAGTGCAAACAGATATTTGAATATGATGTATCCCGCCGCCGCAGCCGCAAGAATGCAGAAGAGCGTGGCGGCGGTGTTTGTGAGACTTTTTCTCATCGGCGCTTTGACTTCTTTTTTATCCATTTCTTTTCTCCTAATTTAATATATATGATTTTATGCATTTTTGACTCGGCGATATACAAAAATTCAAAAATATCATAAAAAGAAAAGAATTATAAAAAATTTAAGTAAAAAGGAAACTTTTTTTGATTTTCCTATTGACAAATGAGAAAAAAAGATGTATAATATTAAACTGCATTATAATCGCTTAATATGTCTAAAAATGGGTCGGGATTGTTTCCGAAGTGCGGTTTATATATTAATATTGTATGAAAATATTTCTTATTCACCGCAAGCGAAAAATAATTCCAAAAGATGTTAAAAGCGAAAAATACTTGAATGGAGTGATTGAATTTATGGTCAACGTAACAGACCAGGTGCTCGGAAAGAATTTAAGAAAATCCTTTTCCAAAACCCGCACTACACTCGAAATCCCGAATCTTATTGAGATTCAGACAAATTCCTTCAAATGGTTCCTCGAGGAAGGCCTTGCAGAGGTTCTTCGCGACGTATCCCCCATCGTGGATTACAGCGGAAATCTCTCCATCGAATTCGTATCCTACTCGATCGATTCGAAGCCGAAGTATCCCGTTGAGGAATGCAAGGAGAGAGACGTAAACTATGCGGCTCCCCTGAAGGTCAACGTGCGTCTCAATAACAAGCAGACGGGAGAAGTCAAGCAGACCGATATTTATATGGGTGACTTCCCGATCATGACCGAAAACGGCACCTTCGTTATCAACGGTGCAGAGCGTGTCATCGTCTCGCAGATCATTCGTTCGCCCGGTATGTACTATGCATCCGACATAGACAAGGCGGGCAAGAAGACGTTTACTGCACAGATCATACCTTACCGCGGAGCATGGCTTGAGTATGAGGTAGACAGCAACAACGTCATCTATGTAAGAATAGATAAAAACCGTAAGCTTCCCCTTACAATGTTTATCCGCGCGCTCGGTCTTTCGGTAGATCACGAAACCGGTAATATGGCTTCGAGCATCGAAAGCGCAGAGGATATCTTTGAGATGTTCGGCGACGACATCCGTCTCCGCGCAACTCTTGAGAAGGACGAGTCCGAGGCTTCCGCCATCAACCGTCATTCCACCGCGGCTATCGAGTCTCTCCGCGAGATCTTCCGCAAGCTCCGTCCCGGTGAGCCTATCCAGGTAGACGCGGCTCTTACCCTTATCAACAACTTCTTCTTTGATGCAAAGAGATACGACATCGCTCCCGTAGGACGTTACAAGTTCGACAAGAAGCTTGCTATCTCCGAGAGAATCGCAAACCGCCGTCTTGCTGCTCCCGTAGTAAGCACCATCAGCGGCGAGCTCCTCTTCGAGGAAGGCCACGTTGTAACTCCCGAGGAAGCTCTCGAGATCGAATACGCGGCAGTAAACGAGGTTCAGATCTATCTTGACAACGGCGAAGTTATCAAGGTGTTCTCAAACCACACCTGCTGGCCCGAAAAGATCATCGGTGACAAGCTTCTCGATTGCGGCGTTCGCGAGAAGGTTTCCACCCCTGTTCTTCTTTCTATTATGGAAGAGTGCGGCGGCGACCTTGACGCTATCAAGGCAGCTTGTACCGCTCGCATCAACGAGCTCTGCCCCAAGCACATCACCCGCGAGGATATTTATGCAACCATCAACTATCTGCTTAACCTCGCTCACGATGTCGGAACCACCGACGATATCGACCACCTTGGCAACCGTCGTATCCGTTCCGTAGGCGAACAGCTTCAGAACCAGATCAGAATCGGTTTCTCCCGTATGGAAAAGATCATCCGCGAGAGAATGACCACTCAGGATAATGAGAAGCTGACTCCTCAGGCTCTTATCAACATCAGACCCGTTGCAACCGTAATTCGCGAGTTCTTCGGTTCTTCCCAGCTTTCTCAGTTCATGGATCAGGCTAACCCCCTCTCCGAGCTGACCCACAAGCGCCGTCTTTCGGCACTCGGTCCCGGCGGTCTTTCCCGTGACCGTGCATCCTTCGACGTCCGTGACGTACACTACACCCACTACGGCCGTATGTGTCCCATCGAGACCCCCGAAGGTCCTAACATTGGTCTTATCTCCTATCTTGCAACCTATGCAAGAATCAGCGAGTATGGCTTTATCGAGGCTCCTTACCGTAAGGTCGACCGCGCAACACGCCGCGTAACCGACGAGGTCGTTTATATGACCGCTGACGTTGAGGATAACTACATCATCGCGCAGGCGAACGAGCCCCTCGACGAGAACGGATGCTTCATCAACAACACCGTTACCGCCCGCGATAAGAACGAATTCCGCGAAGTTTCGGTCGATGAGATCGACTTCATGGACGTATCCCCCAAGATGGTAGTATCTGCAGCTACCGCAATGATCCCCTTCCTTGAGAACGACGATAACTCCCGTGCTCTTATGGGATCGAACATGCAGAAGCAGGCAGTTCCGCTTATGGTCACCGATTCACCCATTGTCGGTACCGGTATGGAATATAAGGTAGCTCGTGACTCCGGCGTCGTTGTTCTTGCAAAGAACGCGGGCGTTGTTGAGCACGTTGAGACCGCAAAGATCGTCATCCGCACGGATGAGGGTCGCAAGGATTCTTATGATCTCATCAAGTTCAAGCGTACCAACCAGGGTACTTGCTGCAACCAGAGACCTCTTGTTGTTCACGGCGAGAGAGTAGAGAAGGGTCAGGTTATTGCCGACGGTCCCGCAACCTCCAAGGGTGAGATCGCGCTCGGCAAGAACGCTCTTATCGGATTTATGACCTGGGAAGGTTATAACTACGAGGACGCGGTCCTTCTTAACGAGAACCTTGTAAGAAACGACGTTTACACATCTCTTCATATTGAAGTATATACACACGAAGCAAGAGATACCAAGCTCGGCAGCGAGGAGATCACCCGCGAGATCCAGAACGTCGGTGAGGATGCACTCCGCAACCTCGACGCATACGGCGTTGTAAAGAAGGGTACCGAGGTACACGCAGGCGATATCCTTGTAGGTAAGATCACACCTAAGGGTGAGACCGACCTTACCGCAGAAGAAAGACTCCTC
>JAZQJB010000140.1:0-1782 GCA_045541375.1 Eubacteriales bacterium
GTTCCTTTGGGGTAGTGATATTTTCATCATCGTCAGTACCGCCGGTAAATTTGAACTTTCCGAAGATTATCTTGGTGAAAAGACCTATCTCCTTCAGCAGAAACTGAAGAATTTCTTCGAGAAGACAGATGACGGTATTCATCATACAATAAAGGATGAACAGCATAAGTATTTTGGCGAAGAACTTGCACTCTTTATGCCCGAACGTTGCCATCGCGCTATTGCTTTCTCTGAAACAGCGGTAGATTTCGGAGTTCTCCCCGTTCCGAAGTATGATGAAGCTCAAGAGGATTACATCACCATTATGGGTAACACCTTCTCGCTTTACAGTATGCCTGCGGACGTTGTCGATCCCGATCTGTCTGCTGCTGTAATCGAGTGTTTGGCGTCTGAATCTCACCGCACGACCATTCCCGCACTATACGAGCGTTCCTTCCAGTACAGATATTCTAAGGAAGAGGTCGCTGCGCAGATGTTCGATATTGCAAAGTCAGGCGTAGTTTTCGATATGGCTCGAATCTTTTCCAATTCCCTTGGTGCGTATAAGGCATGGCAGGGTGCAATCCGCTATCCCAATGCGTGGACGACCACCGTTGATATGGAACTCAGAATGTGGAAGAATCAGCTTGCAAAGATCCTTGAATCTTTAGAGTGATCATAATAATCAATGTCGGGAGCCGACTTCGTCGGCTCCCGCAAAACCATATAAAAGGATAAAAGTATAATGAGAATTCATGCAGATTTTGAATGCGGAAATATCCGCTTTATAAAACAAGAGGGTAATGAGATATTTCTTATCAATGAGATGCGCGGCACAAAGCGCGACTCTGCGTATTATTGGGCTTTTTGCGTTGAAGGAGCCGCAGGTGAAACGTTGAATTTTCACCTTGACCGTGAATGGGTCGGTCCCTATGGCGCTGCGGTTTCACACGACCTTATCAACTGGCATTGGTCCGAAAGCTCTCTTGACGGTGCTTCTTTCAGCTACACATTCGCGCCCGACGAGGATCGCGTATATTTCGCGCATGATCTGCTTTTCACACCTTCCAGACTTTGTTCTTTGCTGAATGAACTTAAGATCACGCCTTTTACCGTTTGCAGAACTTTGCGAGGAAGGGATGTACCCGCTTTTAAGATAGGTAACGGAAGCAAGAACATTATCCTATCTTCCCGCCATCACGCTTGCGAATCCCCCGGGAGCTATGTGCTTGAAGGAATGATCCGCGAATATATCAAAAATCCTATCCCCGACACCAATCTCTTTGTTCTTCCAATCGTAGATTTTGACGGCGTCACCGAAGGTGAGCAAGGTAAGGATCGCGATCCTCACGATCACAACCGTGACTATATCGAGGGTAATATCTATCCCGAGGTAGGCGCAATTATTGACTATGCAAGCGATAAAGAGATCACCTACGCAGTCGATTTCCACTCGCCCTCGCATCGAGTTGGCAGAAGCAACCGTATCTTCGTAGTCCGCAAATTTCCCGAGTTGCAGGAACGCTTCGACACCTTCGGCAAATTGCTCGAAAAACGCTGTGGCGGCGAAGCGATGACCTATGATATGAAATATGACGTTTATCCCAACGTCAGCTGGAATAAGGATACCACTCCCACCTTCAGCACCTATTTCAACAAACGCCCCAATTGCAAGCTTGCACTCACACTTGAAGTTACGCATTACGGAACAGATGACAACAAGGTAACAGCCGAGCGACTCATAAATACCGGCAGAGCCTTTTGCCGCGCGCTTGAAGATTATTCCAAAATGTAAAAATAAGT
>JAZQJB010000141.1:0-34513 GCA_045541375.1 Eubacteriales bacterium
ATATCGTGCGGGTTCAAGTCCCGCCACCGGCACCAAAGAAAGCGCATAGCCACTTGTGGCTATGCGCTTTCTTTAGTACCGATCGCAAAGACGCAGAACCCCTTGCTGTCGCTTGCGACAGCAATTATTTGCGCGCTTCTACCGAATATTGTTTTTTAGCCCAATAATGCGCGCAAATATGGGTTCGTAAGTCCCGACAATTGAATTCCCTTGCCAAATTATAACGAAAAGCCTCCCGCTTCGTGTTGCCCCGCAACACGAATGGTTGCGCTTGCAGTAATGAAATTATAGAACTGTATGTTATGCGCAACTGCGGTATAGAAGAATATGCCGCAAAATTTGGCTGAATTATCAACAATCGTTGATTTTTAATTGAACTATGATTTAACTTTTTATTGTATAATAATGCTGTATAATTGTGTATAAAGGAGATGAATAAATGTTCCGAATCCTCATAGCAGAAGATGACCGCGAGCTTCGGCTGCTTTTTTCTCACGTTTTGTCAAAGCACGGTTACAGTGTCGTTGGCGTTTCCAACGGCCGCGAAGCCCTCACAGAGATAGAGTTAGGTTATTTTGATCTGATAATTTCCGATATTATGATGCCCGTTATGGACGGCTACGAGCTTGTCCGCACCTTGCGCGATGCCGATAACCACACCCCCGTTCTTATGATCACCGCCAAGGACGCTTTTGATGCTATGCAGCTCGGATTCATCTCGGGAACCGATGACTATATGGTCAAACCGATCAATCTGAACGAGATGGTGCTGCGTGTCGGCGCCCTTCTTCGTCGCGCTCAGCTTATCAGCGAGAGAAGGCTCACCATAGGTGAAACCGTTATGGAATGCGATTCGCTTACCGTTATATGCGGCGGAGAAAGAATGATCCTCCCGCAGAAGGAGTTTATGCTGCTCTTCAAAATGGCATCGTATCCCGGCAAGATATTCACTCGCCAACAGCTTATGGATGATATCTGGGGTTATGATTCCGAAACCGACACCCACACGGTAGACGTTCACATCGGCAGACTCCGCGACCGCTTCCGCGATTGTGCGGATTTCAAGATCGTCACTATGCGAGGCGTAGGCTATAAGGTGGTGAAGGTGTGAATAAGTTCAAGGAGTTTTGCGTAGCGCACTTTTACGATTTCTTCAGCATGAGGTTCTATTTCACGATCTTCACAGTTGTTGAAGTTGTAGCCGCGCTGCTGATCGCCTGGTCTGCTGCAAAGATATTTGATATCGACCTGAACGATTCACCTTTTTATCTTTTTGCAATAATTTCTATATGTATTGCCACAAGCGTAGCTGTTCTGATCAACTCCTTTTTCTTAAAGCCGATCAAGAAGCTTTGCGCCTCAATGAAAAGGGTAGCTGAAGGTGATTTTTCGATCAGACTCAAGAAGCACAGTAAGGTCAAGGAGATCGGTGCTTTGAATCGCAGCTTCAACACGATGGTAGATGAGCTCGGTGCAACCGAAGTACTCCAAACTGACTTTGTTTCCAACGTGTCGCATGAGATCAAAACACCCCTTAATGCGATCGAAGGCTATGCAACTCTTTTGCAGGATGCAGATTCTACCGAAGAGGAGCGCAAGAAGTACACCGAAAAGATACTCTTTAACACCCGAAGACTTTCCGAGCTTGTCGGAAACGTGCTGATCCTTTCCAAACTTGAAAGCGGTGCGGTCGACATCAGCGAGGACGTCTATCGCCTTGACGAACAGATCCGCGAATCGATAATGCTTCTCGAGCACAAGTGGGTCGAGCGTGAGATCGAATTTGATATAGACCTTGAAGAAGTGAAGCACAGGGGTGATAAAAAACTTCTGTACCATGTTTGGAATAATCTGATCAGCAACGCTATCAAATTCAGCCCGCACGGCGGACTGGTAACGATCAGACTAAGCAATACGGAAGATGGAATCATTTTCACTGTAGATGATTGCGGCCCGGGCATTGATGAATCTGCTCAAAAGCATATTTTCGATAAATTCTATCAAGCGGACAGTTCTCATAAGCAAGAAGGAAACGGACTCGGACTTTCAATGGTTAAGAGGATACTCGATATGTTCGGTGGTAAGATTTGTGTTGAGAATCTGCCTGAATCGGGTTGCAGATTTCAAGTTATCCTGAAAAAATAAAAAAACTTTCGAAAAATATAAAAAATATTCGAAAAAGGTATTGCATTTTTCTTCAACTTATGGTATAATATTCGAGTGTGTGACAACACACGGGGAGCGGTCCTCTGCATGCTCGGTATGAACGCTCTTACATCACTTCTATAAAGGAGGAATAGGTAATGGATTACATTGCAGCTATTACCAAGGAGCATCTTAAGTCTGAACTTCCCGTAGTTAATGTCGGTGATACCGTTCGTATTCACAACCGCATTAAAGAGGGAGCACGTGAGAGAATCCAGCTTTTCGAAGGCGTTGTCATCGCAAAGCACGGCGGCGGAATCTCCGAGACCTTCACTGTAAGACGTGTTTCTTACTCTGTTGGTGTTGAGAAGACCTTCCCCATTCATTCTCCCAACGTCGTTAAGGTCGACATCGTTCGTTCCGGTGTGGTCAGACGTGCAAAGCTCTACTATCTGCGTGACAGAGTGGGCAAGGCTTCCAAGGTTAAAGAGAAGATCTAAGCTTACCTGCATCAATAAAAGACACCTCGATTTCGGGGTGCCTTTTATTTTTTCTCTTGATTTCATTCGATTTTTGTGTTATAATGAATTATCAAACGGATGAGAGGAAAGAGCGTTATGAAAAGTAAATATGATATTATCGTCGTTGGCGGCGGCTTTGCTGGTGCCGCGGCAGCGATCAGCGCAGGCAGACTCGGCAAGAGTGTTTTGCTTATCGAAAAGTATAATTGCATGGGCGGTGCCGCTTGCTATGACCTTGTCAATCCTTTTATGCCTTATGCCACAACAGACCCCGAAAGCGGCGAGAGGATCGAACTCAGCTGCGGATTGTTTACCGAGATAGTTGACCGCCTGCGTCAGCTTGGCGGCGCGAGAAACGAAAAGAGAAGCCTTCCGTTCAATGAGGAAGTCCTCAAGTATCTTCTCAACACAATGGCTCTTGAAAGCGGAGTTGAACTTCTTTATCAAACTTACGTGACGGGCGTCCGCAAGAAAGGCGAGAGAATAAAATCTGTGATGATCTCTAACGTTTCGGGAAATTCCGAGATAGAAGCCGATTGCTTTATCGACGCTACGGGTGACGCTAACCTCTCCGTAATGGCAGGATGCCCTTATCGCCTTGGCAGAGAAGGTGATAATCTGTGTCAGCCAATGACCCTCTGCTTCCGCCTTGCAGGAGTTAAAGGCTACGATGGCGATCTGAAAGCGCGAATCAATTCGCTGTATTCCGAGTATCAGGCATCCGGCAAGATAAAGAACCCTCGCGAAAACGTATTGATCTTCAAAACCCTCGTCGGTGACATTCTGCATTTCAATACCACCCGCGTCGTAAAACTCGACCCAACAAACGCGGAAGATGTCACGAAAGCCGAAATAATCGCCCGCGAGCAGGTCTTTGAAATGTATAATTTCCTCCGCGAGAATTTCGATGAATTCAAAGATTCGACTCTGATTTCGACGGGAATTCAGATCGGCGTCCGCGAAAGCCGTATGATCGACGGTGAATATACACTCACCAAAGACGATCTTTTGTCGTGCGCTCGCTTCGACGATTCGATTGCGGTTTGCAACTATGATATCGACATCCACAGCCCCGACGGAAGCGGTACGAGCCATTATTACTTCCCGCACGGAGAGTATTACACGATCCCTTACCGCTGCTTGATCCCGAAAAATGCTGAAAACCTCCTTGCCGCAGGCAGATGCGTTTCAGCAGATCACGATGCACAGGCATCGCTCCGCATAATGCCCACCTGCGCTACGCTCGGAGAGGCTGCCGGAATTGCCGCTTCGCTTGCTTTGAACGGCAATGTAAGATCCGTCGACACCGACGAACTCAGAAAGATCTTGAGAGAAAAAGGCGCAAAAGTGGATTAAGTGCCAAAATCTGCTTGCCTCCGCTAAATGAATAATCGCCTCCGGGATTTGCCGATACTAATTTCAGCAAGATTCCGGAGGCAATTATGTATTGCGGTAAAGTAGAAATCAGCGGTATCAATACCGCAAAATTGAAGGTTCTCAGCGATGAGGAAAAAGAAGAATTCCTCAGAAGAACCAAGGCAGGCGACAAATCGGCAAGGGAAGAGCTGATATGCGGAAATCTCCGCCTTGTGCTCAGCATCATCCAGCGTTTCGGTGGCAGAAAAGAATCTGCAGATGATCTTTTCCAAGTCGGCTGTATCGGACTTATAAAAGCAATAGACAATTTCAATATTGACGTCGGTGTCAAGTTTTCAACCTACGCCGTACCAATGATAATAGGTGAAATCAGAAGATATTTGCGCGACAATAACGCTATAAGGATCAGCCGCTCAATGCGAGACCTTGCATACCGTGCTCTCGGCGCAAGGGAAGAACTTTCGCGTGAAAAGCAGGTCGATCCAACGCCCGACGAGATCGCGGCAAAGCTCGGCGAAAACCGCGAAAGCGTTGTCAGAGCTATGGAAGCGATAGTCGAGCCGATCTCTCTATATGAGCCGGTATATACCGAAAATGGCGACTCGCTATATGTCATCGACCAACTCGCAGACATCGGTTCAAGCGATGATGCATGGCTTGAAAAGATCGCGCTCGCCGATGCACTTGAAGCACTCAGCGAGCGTGAAAGAAAGATTATTAATTTGAGGTTTTTCAAAAACAAAACGCAAATGGAGATCGCCGACGAGATCGGCATTTCTCAAGCGCAGGTATCGCGCCTTGAAAAAGGAGCACTCGAGCGTATGCGAAAGCTTATCACTTAAAGGAGATCACTTTGTCAGAAATTCTTTCTGCGAGCTCCGTGTCGTGCAAAACAGCGATAGTCAGCGCGCCCGCCGTTTCTTTTTTTATGACGTCAACGCACATTAAAGCGGTTTCTTTGTCAAGATTAGCAAAGGGTTCGTCAAAAATATAGATGTCGGCTTCTTTTGCAAGCGCTCTTGCAATCGAAACCCTCGCTTTCATTCCGCCCGAAAGTTCATCAGGATAGAGACCGACATTTTGAATATCAACTGCCAAAAGCAACTCTTTCGCTCGCGAGAGGGTTGCTTTTTTATCTCCGAGAACAAAATTTACGTTCTGCAAAGCAGTTCTGTCGGGAAGTAGCCGAGGCTCTTGGAAGGACATAGAAATCGAATGCGATCTGTCATCAAATGTGATCTGCCCACTGCTTGGCTTTTCGATTCCCGCAATGATATGCAACAGCGTGCTCTTTCCGCATCCCGAAGGACCGCAAATAGCGACAAAGCCACTCTTCGGAAATGAAAGCGACAAATCCTTGATGACCTCTTTCCCGTCAAAGCTTTTGCAAAGATTATCTATCCGAAGCATTCGTCACCCTCCTTTTCGTGTGGTTAAGGCAGAGATGAACAGCCTTTTCCGTGATCAGACTGATTGCGATTATTACGACCGTCCAAGCAAGCAGATCTGCAGGTTCCATATAGCTTTTTGCATCCGAAAGCATTTTGCCGATCGAGTCGGGGATATAAGCAACGACCTCGGCAGCAACGCCCGCCTTAACAGCAAGTCCGACAGATGTTGTCAGAGCAGAGAAGAAGAAAGGCTTTATGGACGGGATATAAATTCTTTTGACCTTCATGATCCACGAAACGCCGAATACGTCTGACATCAGCAAAAGCTCCTTCGGAGTTTGCGATATGCCCTCGCGAACATTCTCAAAAAGAACGGGAAAGACCATCATAAAGGTTATTGCGGAGGGAATTGTGTGTCGATCAACAAGGAATATAGCAATCAGGATGAAGGACACGACCGGCGTGGATTTCATCAAAGTTACGGCAGGTGAGAAAAGCGCGTTAATAATTTTTGAGCCCGAACACAATGATGCAAACAACCATGCCGCAGGAATAGCAATAAGTATTCCGATAAGAATTCTTAAAAGCGACAGTGCAGTAAAAAGCCAAAATTCGCTATCTCCGGCAAGCTCAAATAGTCTTAAAAGAGTTTCTACCGGCGTCGGAAGTATTAACGGATTGCCGACGATCATAGCCGCTGCCTGCCACAAAGCAAGCCAAAACAGAGCAGCTCCAAGTGACAGAACGGCTTTTTTTATTGCTTTCATTTATCCGAAAATACCGTCATCGGGAAGCGCACCGCCAACCGAAGAAGGAACCTGTGCATAAAGCGCGCCCCAAAATTCGTCAAGTGCATTCTTCATTTCATCGCCGACAAGATAGGTGACGTTGCATCTGGGCAGCGCATTTTTTACAAGATTCTCGTTTGCAGCAATCCCCGCTGCAACAACTGCAGCGGAGGCTTTTTCCGGATCGGAATTAAGCGTGTTGACAGATCCCTCGTATGCTTTAAGGAAATTATCAACAGCAACCGGGTGAGCATCGATAAACTCTTTTCTCGCAATGATACATCCCTGAACAAGTTCTGTGCCCGTAAGAGTCTTCCATTCCTTCGAGAAATCAACTGCAACCTGCAAGGATGCGTTCTTTGTCATAGCTGCTGTCACTTTAGGCTCGGGAAGAACACCGAGAGAAGCCTTGCCGCTCGCAAGTGCCGCTGTAAGCTCGTCGGGAGTCGCATAGGTATAGTCGAGAGTAACCTTATCCGTGAGTCCCGAAAGTTCAAGAAGGGTCTTGAGAACGTATTCGGGATTCGAACCGCTTCCGGGAAGATAAACCGTCTTGCCGGCAAGATCGGAAAGCGACTTGACTGTTTCACCGTTCTCAATGAGATAAAGAACACCGAGTGTGTTTACCGCAAGAACCTCAATCGCGCCCTTTGTCTTATTGTAAAGCGTTGCGGCAAGATTGGTAGGAACAGCGGCGATATCAACGCTTCCACCGATAACAAGAGGTGCAACGAGCGTAGCATCTGCGTAAAAATCGATTTTAGCATTCATATTGTGGTCGTTTCCGCTTTGAATGTCGCTGTAAAGCGGTGCGATGCCAAAGCCGGTGGTTCCGTTGAGTACGGCAACACGAATTTCGGTGAAGTCCGCGGGAGAGGTATCTTCGTGAGCCAAGGTCTCCTCGGTTTCACCGCCCGTGCAAGCGCAAAGCGAAAGTGCAAGAAAGAGTGCGAGTGTGAGTGCTAAAAGTCTTTTCATAATATGTCTTCCTTTCAATAATTATCAAATAATTCGGGTGCGAGAATTCTGACGTATTTTCCGTTACGAGACATGGCTCCGTCCTCCTCGAGCGCATCAAAAGCTCTGTAAAGCGAAGCTCTGCCGATATCGAGCGCGTGTGCGAGTGCTGTCATAGACATACCGATCTCTACCTCGCCGTTGTCGTTAGTTGATGAGTTTTTCAAAAACATTACAAGCCGCCGTTCCGCGCTTCCGCCCGTGACACAATCGATTTTTGAATTAAGAAACGTTACTCTGTCCGAAAGAAACTTGATCAGATTAGTTCTGAACCTTCCGTCGGTTTCGACTGTCATAAGTTCTTCAAAAGCTTTTCGACCAACGAAAAACATCTCGCTCTTGCCGTCACCGCAAGCATAAATCCGCGTGTCGGGTGCTTTGTCTGCAAACAATCCCGCAACACCAACGGCATCACCGGGAGAAATGAACCGCAAAAGAGTTTGCCTGCCCTTGTCTGAGGAATAGATCACCCCTCTGCCCGAAAGCAAGATCCCAACTGCACGCTCTTCGGATTCCATAGCTTCACCCGAACGAAAGCAGTGAAGAGTTCCGCTTCCGAGAATAATATCCTCGATCATTTTCGGCTGACAGCCATCGAACAGCCTTTGTGCTAAAATTAACTTCAGATATGTTTGTTTCATATAAAATGTCCCATTTGATACAGAATTGTATATATTATATCATTACACATCAAAAAAATCAAGTGGCAAAAGCAATAAATATTCGCTTTTGAAAGACTATTTTTATTGTATTACTATTGACATATTCCGCCTTTTGTTATATAATATAATAGATATAAAATGCGAAAGTGTGGTACAATTTATGACACTTGTAATTCTTGCGGCAGGTATGGGCTCACGCTTCGGCGGAATGAAGCAGATCACCCCCGTTGGCCCATCCGGCGAATTCATTATTGACTATTCCTGCTATGATGCCATCAAAGCGGGATTCGATAAAATAGTATTTGTAATCAAAAGAGAAAATCTCGAAATATTCCGCGAAACCGTCGGTCATCGTGTCGAGCCTCACGTTAAGGTTGAATATGCTTTTCAGGACATAACCGATATTCCCGCGCCGTATTCTGTCCCCGAAGGAAGAGTGAAACCCTGGGGCACCGGTCACGCGCTCCTCGCAGCAAGAGATTGCGTCAGCGATAATTTTGCGACAATCAACGCCGATGATTTTTACGGCGCTGAAACATATCAGATAATGGCGGACTTCCTCAAAAACACTCCCCCCATGCACTTTGCAATGGCAGGCTACCGCCTTTCAAACACCCTGACCGAAAGCGGAAGCGTTTCGCGCGGAATTTGCAACGCAGATGAAAACGGTATGCTCCTTGACATCACCGAGCGCACCGCTATACGCACAGCGGGTGAGGACGCCGAATATGATGACGGAGAGGGCAACTGGATCCCCGTTTCGGGCGACAGCATCTCTTCAATGAATTTCTTCGGATTCACCCCCGAAGTGTTCGCTTTTGCCGCTGAAAAGTTCAAGGATTTCCTTGCAACGATCAAGGATCCGATGAAGAGCGAATATTATCTTCCGAGCGTCGCGTCGCTCGCAATGCAGGCAGGGCTCGCAACCGTCAAGGTCTGCCCCACACCTTCGCGCTGGTTTGGCGTAACCTATGCCGCCGACCGAGAAGGTCTCGAGGCTAAAATACGCGAAATGATTGATCAAGGCAAATACTCAGCCGACTTATGGAGGTCACTGTAATTATAATGAAAGAAATTTTCGACATAGCAAAAAAATTTAACCTTCCTGCCGAACCCGTTGCAATGCAGGAATGTAAGATCGGACATATTAACTCGACATATTTCATTGATTGTGCCGATGGCGAAAAGTTCGTTCTGCAGCATATAAATACAAATATTTTTAAGGATCCCGATATCCTTATGAATAATATCGTTGGCGTAACTGCACATATCCGCACTAAGCTCGAGGCAGAAGGCAAAGATCCCCTTCGCGGAACACTCAAGTTCTATTGCTCGGAAAGCGGTTTGTATTATTATAAAGATGAACAGGGAAGATGCTGGCGTCTTTACAAATATGTTGATGACGTGGATTGCTTCCAGATCGCAGATTCCACAGATCTTCTCGAACGTGTCGGAAAGGCATTTGGGCATTTTCAGATGCAGCTTGCAGATTATGATGCGGGCGAGCTTCGCGAGACGATCCCGAATTTCCACAACACTCCCTCGCGTCTTAACGATTTTAAGATCGCACTTGAAAAGGACACCGCCGGCAGAGCGGCGTCTATTCCCGATGATATCAAGTTCGTGCTTGACCATTCCGAGGTCTGCTCCTACATTATGGATAAGATCGCAAGCGGCGACCTCCCTCTCCGCGTAACCCATAACGATACAAAACTCAATAATATCCTTATGGACCACGAAACCGGTGAGCCCGTGTGCATCATCGACCTCGATACCATCATGCCCGGATCTGTGCTTTTCGACTTTGGCGATGCAATTCGCTTCGGCGCTTCGAGTGCGCTTGAGGATGAAACCGATCTTTCAAAGGTCTATATGAGAGAAGAAGCCTTCGATGCATTCGCAAAGGGCTTTGTCAGCGGTCTTGAAGGCTCACTTTCAGAAACCGAAATTATGGAGCTTCCCATGGGCGCTCTCGTTATCACTCTCGAAACCGGCATTCGCTTCCTTACCGACTATCTTAACGGCGATACCTATTTCAGAGTACATCACCCCCAGCACAATCTTGACCGTGCTCGCAATCAGTTTGCTCTTGTTCGCGATATGGAAGCAAAAATGCCCCGTATGCGCGAAATAGTAAAGAAATATATTTAATTAAAATACAGAGGTAAAAGAAAATGGCTGTTCTTGTTACAGGCGGCGCGGGCTATATCGGCTCGCATACCGTAGTTGAGCTCATTGAAGCAAAACGCGACGTTATCATCATCGACAATTTCTCAAACAGCAAGCCCGAGGTTCTTAACAGAATTGAAAAGATCACGGGCAAACGTCCCAAGCTCTATGCCTGCGACCTTCTTGATCTCGAGGCAACTCGCAAAGTATTTGCAGAGAACGAGATCGACTCGGTCATCCACTTTGCGGGACTTAAGGCTGTCGGCGAGTCCTGCGCTCAGCCCCTTCGCTATTATAGCCACAATTTTGACGCAACCTTCAACCTTCTCCGCGCTATGATCGAGCACGGCGTTGGTACTATCGTTTTCTCCTCCTCCGCAACAGTTTATGGCTCTCCCAAAACCGTTCCGATCCGCGAGGATTTCCCCCTTTCCACCACCAACCCCTATGGCGAAACCAAGCTCGTAATCGAAAGAATGCTCAAGGACATCTGCGACGCAGGTGAGCTCAAGAGCGTTTCGATCCTCCGATACTTCAACCCCATCGGTGCGCACGAGTCGGGACTTATCGGCGAGGACCCCAAGGGCATCCCGAATAACCTCCTTCCTTACGTAAGCCAGACAGCGATCGGAAAGCTTGAAAAGCTTCACGTTTTCGGCAACGACTATCCCACTCACGACGGCACCGGTGTTCGTGACTATATCCACGTTGTTGACCTCGCTCAGGCACATCTCGCGGCTCTCGACAGAGCTATGGCTGTGACCGGCACAGAGTATTATAACGTCGGAACAGGCGTAGGCTATTCGGTCCTCGATATCGTAAAGGCATTCGAGAAGGCAAGCGGCAAGAAGGTTCCTTATGTTATCGACGCAAGACGCCCCGGTGATATTGCAGAGTGCTACGCTGATCCCACCCTTGCAAAAGAAGTTCTCGGCTGGCAGGCAAAATTCGGCATCGAGCGTATGTGCAAGGATGCTGACCGTTGGCAGTCAATGAACCCCGACGGATATACCGACTAAGGTGCAGCTATGATCGAAAAGAAACGTTTCGGTGAAATCGACGGTAGAGAAGTATCTCTCTACATATTGAAAAACGATAACCTCGAGGTCACACTCTCTGATTACGGAGCAACTATCATCCGTGTTCTCATTACTCTCAAGAACGGAGAAGTACGCGACCTTGTTCGCGGCTACGATGATCTCGCTTCCTATATGAACGCAGACGGCTACCTCGGCGCAGTCGTCGGACGTGTCGGAAATAGAATCTGCAGAGGCAAATTCAGTCTCGATGGCAAGGATTATGAGCTTTATTGCAACAATGGCGTAAACCACCTCCACGGCGGAAAGATCGGATTTGATAAGAAGATCTATAACGCAGCAATTGACGGCGACAGCATTCTTTTCTCCGCCACATCTCCCGACGGCGAGGAAGGCTATCCCGGTAAGCTTGATTATTCTGTTAAGTATACTCTTTCGAATAATTCTCTCCGACTTGATTACTATGCCGTAACCGATAAAGCCACTCCCGTAAACCTCACCAATCACGTATATTTCAACCTGATGGGCACAGGAACCGTCTATTCCCACAGAATCACTCTCGATGCCGACAGATATATCCCTACCGATGATACTCTCATACCCACCGGTGAGATCGCTTCTGTCGAAGGCACGCCTTTCGATTTCAGAGAAGAGAAGTTCCTCGGCGCAGGTGTCCTCGGTACTCATAAAGATATCACCCTCGGCGGCGGACTCGACCACTGCGTTGTATTCACCGATCGCGGAGAGGGCATCCACGAGCGCGTCAAGGTTACGTCGCCTGACGGACTTGTTACACTCAAAGCTTATACCGATCTTCCCGCAGTACAGCTTTACAGCGGCAACTTCCTCGGAAACAAGAAATTCCCCTTCCGCGGCGGCGAAAAGCAGATCAAGCGCGCAGCGTTCTGCCTTGAGACCGAGAATATGCCTGATTCGGTAAACCACGCAAACTTTACAAACACCGTCCTCCGTCCAGGAGAAGAGTATAAAAACTCGACGGTTTACGAGTTCATTGCAAACTAAATGAAAAAGATAATCAACGCCAAAGCGACGGGGAATCTCCCCGCCGCTTTGCCCTATATGATCGCTCTTGCCGTTTGTTGTATCGCAATGTCGGCAATCGAGCTGATATTTTTACCCACATATTTTGTAAAAGCCGTCATCAAGCTCGCGCTTTTTGTAATTGTTCCGATCTCACTCATTGTCATACGGAAAGAAACGTCAATGCTCCGTTTCTTCAAGCCGAACGGGAAAACACTACTTCCTATGCTTGCTTTCGGTGTGCTGATGTATGCCTTTATCATAGGCGCATATTTCTTGCTTGGCAAATATTTCGACCTCTCCGGCATTACATCATCACTCGATGAAATCGGCGTAACGAAGAATAACTTCATCTTTGTTGCTCTCTATATTGCCGTCTGTAACTCCTTCCTTGAGGAATTCATTTTCCGCGGCTTTGGATTTATCGGTCTCACGGATAAGATAGGAGAAAAGTGGGCGTGCATATTCAGCGCGATCTGCTTTGCGCTATATCATATCACAATGATGATCGGCTGGTATTCGATTTGGCTGACAGCTCTTATTATTTTTGCACTCTTCGTGGGCGGAGTTATCTTAAATCTCCTTGACATCAAATGCAAAACAGTTTACCCAGCGTGGATAGTCCACATCTTTGCCAACCTTGCAATCAATACGATAGGAATGATCCTTTTCGGTATATTTTGAATTCTATGAAGCTTGTTTTCGAACAAGCTTCATATTTTTATTTCCCTTTGCATATAATCAAAAGCAAAGGAAGGTGAATAAAATGAATATTCTTTCTCGTTTATCCAATCTGTATTACAGACTTGATCGCAAAAAGCTTTGGATACTTTGGACGGCAAATATCCTGTGGATAGTTTTGCTCTTTTCGTATCTTTGTTGCCTCGACAGCTCCGCCGCGTGGGAAGAGAATATTCCCGAACTCGCCGCACTTGACTGCACAAGCGCAGTTCTTATGGAAGCCGCAACAGGTCGCGTCCTTTATGAGCAGAATGCCGATGAATCCCTCCCTCCTGCGTCTGTAACAAAGGTTATGACCCTCCTTCTCGTTATGGAAGCCCTTGAAAAAGGAAATATAGCACTCGATCAGATGCTTACGACATCCGAAAACGCCGCTTCAATGGGCGGCTCGCAGATTTTCCTTGAAGTAGGTGAACAGATGAGCGTCGAAGATCTATTGAAATCGGTAATAATCTCTTCTGCAAATGATGCCGCAGTTGTCCTCGCGGAGGCTATCGCGGGGAGCGAGGAGTCCTTCGTAGCAATGATGAATTCCCGCGCCGCAGAGCTCGGAATGAAGAATACCCATTTCGAGAATACAAACGGTCTCGATGATACCGTGACGAATCATGTAACCTCGGCACGGGATATAGCTATAATGTCCCGCGCGCTTATCGCTCACGAAAAGATCCTTGAGTATAGCTCGATCTGGATGGATACCGTGCGAAACGGAGAATTTGGTCTTACAAACACAAACCGACTTGTCCGTTTTTACAGCGGCGCGACAGGTCTCAAAACAGGCTCGACCTCAAAGGCAAAATTCTGTATATCAGCCACCGCAAAACGCGACGGAATGCACTTGATAGCGGTCATAATGGGTGCTCCCACAAGGGATATCAGAAATGCCGAAGCGGCAAAGCTTCTCGATTGGGGATTCGCCAATTACTCGATCTATACATATCCGCCAAGCGAACAGGGAAGCGTAAAGCTTCTTGGCTCGAAGAACTCGATTCTGCCTTGCCGCACAGATGGTGTAGCAATCCTTGTACCCAAGGGTGCTTCATCAAAAGTTACGGTTGAAACCGAAATGCCCGATAGCGTGAAAGCACCTATAACGGCAGGTGATACTGTTGGAAAGATCACTTTTTCTTTGAACGGAGAACGATTAGGCGAGGCAAATATTGTTTCATCGGCTACGGAAAACCGCATATCTTTTCAGGAATTGCTCTATATAATGCTCCAAAGATTTATTTTATGGTGATAAGTTTGAGAAATACTCAAAATAGTGTTGAAATTTAAAACATTTTGTGGTACAATATATAAGTAAAAATTTATTCCAAGGACGGACACTTACATGGCACTCAGACTTGATGACAAGTTTATCAAACCCTTTATCACAGATGAAGAGATAGCAGCTATCGCCCCCGAGGTAGACGCAGCTGCAGCTTCTCTCAGAGCGGGAACAGGCAAGGGCTCCGAAATGCTCGGATGGCTTACTCTTCCCGAAAACTATGACAAAGAAGAATTTGCAAGGATCAAGGCAGCAGCAGAGAAGATCAAAAAATCCTGCGACGTCTTTATCGTAATCGGCATTGGCGGATCCTATCTCGGCTCCCGTGCCGTTATCGAATTCCTTCGTTCTCCCAGATACAACCTTCTCAAGAAGGACACCCCCGATATCTATTTCTCGGGTTGCAACATCAGCGGAAGCGACCTTGATGAGCTTCTTGCTATCTGCGAGGGCCGCGACGTTTGCATTAACGTAATTTCCAAGTCGGGAACCACAACCGAGCCCGCAGTCGCTTTCAGATACTTCCGTGCATGGCTTGAAAACAAGTACGGCAAGGAAGGCGCAAAGGACCGCATCTTCGTAACTACCGATAAGGCTCGCGGAACTCTCAAGTCCTTCTCGACAGATGCAGGCTACGAAACCTTCGTTGTTCCGGATGATGTCGGCGGACGCTTTTCGGTTCTCTCCGCAGTGGGACTTCTTCCCATCGCCGTTTCCGGTATTGATCTCGACGAGCTCATGAGCGGCGCGGCTTCCGCTATGACCGCACTTTCTTCGGGCGACGTTTATACAAACGATGCATACAGATATGCAGCACTTCGCAACATTCTTTACCGCAAGGGTAAAGTGACCGAGATCCTCGTTGGTTACGAGCCCTATGAGCAGATGTTCTGCGAGTGGTGGAAACAGCTTTACGGTGAAAGCGAAGGTAAGGACGGCAAGGGTCTTTATCCCTCTTCCGTGATTTTCTCGACCGATCTGCACTCGCTTGGACAGTACGTCCAGTCGGGTCTCCGCACCATCTTTGAAACTGTTCTTTCTGTCGAAACTCCCGATAGCGACGCAAAGGTACCGAACGATCCCGCAAACATCGACGGACTCAACTTCCTCTCCGGTATGCCCATGGCAGAGGTAAACAGAACCGCTATGAACGGTACTCTCCTTGCTCACGTTGACGGAGAAGTACCCAATATCGTTCTCCGCCTTGAGGAAAGAAGCACTCACGCTCTCGGTTATATGATCTACTTCTTCGAGCTCGCTTGTGCCGTTTCTGGATACGTTCTTGACGTCAATCCTTTCGACCAGCCCGGTGTTGAGGCTTACAAGAAGAATATGTTTGCACTCCTCGGCAAGCCCGGATATGAAGAAATGACCGCGGAACTTCGCGCAAGACTCTAAAAATATAAAATTTCTGCGTTTTTAATTAAAAATACACTTGATTTTATTTCAAATCTATTGTATAATATTATAAAGAACTATTTAAACCCAACTTTCAGGAGGTTGAAATGCTTAAATTAATTGTCGGAAAAAAAGGTTCCGGAAAGACCAAGGCTCTCATTAATATGATCAACGAGACCCTCGAAACATCCAACGGCTGTGTTGTATGTCTTGAGAAGGGCATCAAGCTTCGCTACGATGTAAATTACCGTTGCAGACTCATCAACGTTGATGAGTACTATCTCTACGGTGCATCTCAGCTTTATGGCTTTGTTGCAGGTATTCTTTCGGGTAACCATGATATTACCGATCTTTACATTGACGGAACTCTCCGCATCTGCAACGGCGACGTTGAATCCTTCGAGAAGTGCGCTCATCACCTCGACGAGCTTGCTGACCGTTACAAGATGAACATTGTTCTCACCGTTTCTCTTGATGCAGAGGAGCTTCCCGAAGCTCTTAAAAAGTATATCTGATAAAATCGGATAGCATACTCAATAGCCGGGTCTTTTTGGGTCCGGCTATTGCAAAATCGTATATTAGCTTAAAAATTTAAGGATGTGATAAAAATGGCATACTATTACAAAGAACCTTCGCGCACTTTCAGCGAATATCTTCTGATCCCCGGATACACTTCTCCCGATTGTATTCCCGCAAACGTTTCGCTTAAGACCCCTCTCGTGAAATATCGCAAGGGAGAAGAGCCTTCGATCTCGCTCAATATCCCCATGGTCTCCGCTATCATGCAGTCTGTGTCCGATGATAAAATGGCTATCGCTCTCGCACGCGAGGGTGGAATGTCCTTTATTTACGGGGCACAGTCCATCGAAAACGAGGCGGCTATGGTTGCAAGGGTTAAAAACTACAAGGCCGGCTTCGTTGTAAGCGATTCCAACCTTACCCCCGATAACACTCTTGCTGACGTTCTTGAACTTGTCCGCCGTAACGGGCATAACACCATTGCAATAACCGCTGATGGCACCGGAACGGGCAAGCTTCTCGGCATCGTTACAAGCAGAGATTACCGCGTTTCCCGTATGTCCACCGACATCAAGGTCTCCGAGTTTATGACTCCCCTTGAGAAGCTTATCACTGCGCCTGCAGATACAACTCTGAAGGCTGCTAACGATATTATCTGGGAAAACAAGCTCAACTCGCTTCCCATCGTTGATGCAAACGGCCATCTCCTTTATTTTGTATTCCGTAAGGACTATTCCGAGCACAAGGATAACCCCCTTGAAATGCTCGACTCCCAGAAGAGATTTATGGTTGGCGCAGGTATCAATACCCGCGACTATAGAGAAAGAGTTCCCGCTCTTGTTGAAGCAGGTGCAGACGTTCTTTGCATCGATGCCTCCGAGGGCTATACCTGCTGGCAGAAGATGACACTTGACTTCATCCGTGAAAAGTACGGCGACAGCGTTAAGGTTGGCGCAGGTAACGTCGTTGACCGCGAAGGCTTCCGCTTCCTCGCAGAAGCAGGCGCTGACTTCGTTAAGGTTGGTATCGGCGGCGGGTCCATCTGTATCACTCGTGAGCAGGAGGGCATCGGCCGCGGACAGGCTACCGCACTTATCGAGGTTGCCGCAGCGCGTGACGGGTATTTTGAGGAAACCGGAATCTATGTTCCGATCTGCTCCGACGGCGGTATCGTTCACGATTACCACATGACTCTTGCACTTGCAATGGGCGCAGACTTTATGATGCTCGGCAGATATTTTGCAAGATTTGATGAAAGCCCCACAAACAAGCTCTTCATCAACGGTCAGTACGTCAAGGAGTATTGGGGCGAGGGCTCCAACCGTGCGCGTAACTGGCAGAGATATGACCTTGGCGGCGCAACCGGGCTCGGCTTCGAAGAAGGCGTAGACTCTTACGTCGTTTACGCAGGTTCTCTCCGTGATAACGTAGCAAAGAGCCTTTACAAGGTTAAATCCACTATGTGCAACTGCGGCGTTATCACCATTCCCGATCTTCAGAAGAACGCAAGAATCACCCTCGTTTCTTCCACAAGTATTGTTGAGGGCGGCTCTCACGACGTAATTCTGAAAACAGCAAACGCTAAATTATGAGTACCGGTAGCGGTATCCATGCCGGGCATCGTCAGCGTATGAAGGAAAGATTCCTCGCCGGCGGTCTTGATGGATTCAGCGACCACGAGATACTTGAGCTTATATTGTTTTATGCTATTCCGAGGCGAGATGTCAACGAGCTTTCTCATAGGCTCGTTGAGCGCTTCGGGTCGCTCAGAGCGGTGTTCGATGCAAATTACGAAGATCTTTGTAAGGTCGACGGAATAGGTGAGAATGCCGCTATTCTCATTAAGCTCATGGCTGAATCCTTCCGAAATTACGCGCTTTCCGATGGCAAAGATGTTATGCTTTACGATACTCTCCAAAAGGTTGGTGAATATGCCGTAAAGCTATATATTGGCGTTGCGGTCGAAAAGCTTTATGCCTTGCTGTTCGACAATAAAATGATGCTTATTGATACGGTTATGCTTGGCGAAGGAGCTGTCAATTCGGTTCACGTTTCGGTAAGAACGATTGCAGAAAAGGCTCTGAAAAAGGATGCATCATCCATCATCCTCATACATAATCACCCAAACGGTACGCCATATCCGTCCGACGAAGACAGAAGATTTTCCTCATATCTTAAAGATCTGCTATCCAATTTTGATATTACCCTGATCGATCACATAATCGTCAGCGGCAGATATTATCGACCCGTATTTGAGGGCGAAATGGGCGAGAACAGATTTGCCGCGTCGAAGAGCTTTTCTTACGGCGAGAAGATCCTTTCAACCGGAATCCGTGTTTGCGAACCCAAAGCCGCATCGGACATTCCTTATAAGGGCAATGCGGAATGATACTTTTGTACTGTGATGACGTTGCGAAGAGAAGGAGCGTTCATAATTATTTTCGCGATAAAGGCGTGATGATCGAGGCAGTCCCCTTGAACGAATTCGTGGTGCGTTCGTATGCTTACGATGCATCGGCAATGCTTGTCATAGGCGACGTTCCGCCCGGATTTTCAGCATTTCTGTGTGCAGAAGTACCGCTGATCTCGGTATCAAAGTATCCGGTCGGCAATTCCTTGCACTTCAGAGATTATGACTCGCCCGAGCTTCTCGATCTTCTTTTATCATTTTCTGATTTTGCAGAATGCTTCGAGTATAACGGTGTACTGAAAGCTACGCCGCGAGGGGTTACGTTTCTCGGATATAACTTTAGTCTTACTCCTGCAGAGCGATCGATCCTCGCTTTACTCGTGTCTCGCGCAGGCGAAAACGTGACCTTCGACGAAATAGGCGAGGTCTGCCTCGGCGATATTCATACAAGGTTCGCAACTGTATCGAAGCATATTTCTTCGATCAATAAAAAAGCCCAAAGCATCGGCGGAAGAAATATGATCGTTTCGCCCGAAAGCAAATGCTATGCAATAAACAAATACATATAAAAAGGAGCGAAACTCGCTCCTTTTGTTGTTTATAAAATTATGTCGTCTACCACAATCTTGCCGTCAACAGCGCGGAATGCGATCTCAAAATTTGCGTATTCCAAAACGTAAACACGGCTTGAATCATCCTGATATCCCGGCCGAGGATCCTCGGCAAGTATGTCGATTATGCTTGCACGGTGTTCTTCGGGAACTTTATTACGCAGCTCATCGGAGATGACAACCTCGGATCTCGGTGCGCGGTCTGTTAGTGCAAATCCGCTCGAAGCCTCGGGGTGAGCGTCGGTATACGCAAGATATGGCTTGATATCATAAATCGGTGTGCCGTCAAGAAGATCTGCTCCGGCAATCTCAATGATCGGACCCTTTGGCGTGTTCAGATCAATAGAAATGATCTTCACTGAAGAAAGACCGATTGGATTGGGTCGGTATGGCGAGCGCGTAGCAAAAACACCCATCCTCTTATTTCCGCCAAGTCTTGGCGGCCTTACGGTAGGTGACCAACCATCACGCACGGCCTCCGAAAACTGCCACAACAGCCAAAGGTGGGAATAACCCTCAAGACCGCGAAAAGCATCGGGGTTGCGGTATTCGGGGAGAAAAATGATCTTGGCTGGCACAGAGTTGATAAGTCCGCTTTGACGCGGTATTCCGAATTTAGCCTTATAGTCGCAATGAACGTGCGCTATCGGCTTTATAAGCATTTCTTCGTGTTTCATTCCTGGCTTTTTCCGTTGCTTGAAAGATAAGAAAGCATCTCGTAAACGCTCTTGACGGGTATGAGGCTCATTTTTGTGTCAATGGGGCGCTTTTCGATGTTTCTGTAAGGAACTATGACCCTTTTGAATCCGAGCCTCTCAGCCTCTTTTACGCGGCTCTCAAGATTGGATACTGCACGGCATTCACCCGCAAGACCTATCTCTGCGATCGCAAGCAGATCGTCGGGAACGATCTTGTCTGTTATCGAAGATATAAGTGCAAGAGCGGCCGCCGCATCCGATGCGGGCTCGTCAAGACGCATTCCTCCGATGACGTTCATATAGACGTCGAATGAAGAAAAACGCAGTCCAAGCCGTTTTTCAAGAACAGCGAGGATTAGATATATGCGATTGTAATCCATACCGTTTATGGTACGTCGCGGAGAAGGGAATGAGGTGTTGCTGACAAGTGCCTGTACTTCGGCTATCAAGGGTCGAGTACCCTCAATAGTACAAACAGCGCAGTTGCCCGAAACCTTTTTCGGTCTGCCCGCAAGAAGAACTTCGGATGGATTGGGCACCTCGCAAAGACCCTTGTCTGTCATTTCAAAAACACCGATCTCGTTTGTCGATCCAAATCTGTTTTTGACCGATCTGATAATCCTGTAAGCCTGCTGATGCTCGCCTTCAAAGCAAAGCACCGCGTCAACCATGTGTTCAAGAAGCTTTGGTCCGGCAATGGAGCCTTCCTTGTTCACGTGTCCGACAAGAATGACGGAAATTCCGTCATTCTTGGCTTTCGAGATGAAAGAAAGCGCAGTTTCTCTGACCTGCGAAACACTACCCGGAGAGGACGCCGACTGAGGCGAGAACATTGTCTGAATCGAGTCAACGATCAGAACGTCCGGCTTCACCGAATCTGTTTCTTTGAGTATCTTATCAATATTTGTTTCGGTAAGAACAAGCAGATCTCCACCCTTGACTCCCAAGCGTGCCGCACGAAGTTTGAGCTGTCCGCTCGATTCCTCTCCCGAAATATAAAGTACCTTTCGCGTTTCACCGAGTATTCCGCTGATCTGCAAAAGTAGAGTTGATTTACCGATTCCGGGCTCACCCGTAAGCAGAACGACCGAGCCCTTAACAAGACCTCCGCCAAGAACACGATCAAGCTCGCCAAGACCTGTAAGTGATCTTATGCAAGTATCAGCCTCAAGCTTATCAAGCGGTACGGCGTGAGAATCCGAGCCGATGCTGTATCCTCTTTTAATTTCAGCCGGTGTTTTTGCCTGCGCGGACGTGTCAATAACGTCCTCGACAAATGAATTCCAAGCCCCGCATTTCGGGCACTTACCCATCCATTTGGGACTTTCATATTCACATGTTGAACAAATATATACAGTTTTTAAGCCTTTCATAGTCCCACCTTGTTTACCGCAAGAATCTCTCCATCGAGCGATTTTCTTACAAATTCGGAGTTTTCAAAAATCATATATGAGTGATCGCTGTTTTCCTTGGGTATCGAAACCGAACCGGGATTTACAACAAATATACCATCAACATTTTCAAACGTCGGAATATGAGTGTGTCCGTGCAACAGAACGTCGCCGTTCTTTAACTTGGGCAGCTTTGACGCATTGAAATGATGCCCGTGTGTAGCAAAGATAATATTTTCGCCAAGCGAACAATCCGAAATGATAGCATATTCCGCAAGCACGGGAAAGTCGAGCACCATATCGTCAACTTCGCCATCGCAGTTACCTCTGACACAAATAATGCGATCCGAAAGCGGATTCAGCATGGCTATGACCTCTTTGGGCGCATAGTCACGCGGCAGATCATTGCGTGGACCGTGATAAAGAATGTCGCCAAGCAACAATATTCTGTCTGCATTCTCTTTATGAAAAGCATCAATGAGCTTTTGGCAGTAATACGCCGAGCCGTGTATATCCGAAGCGATAAATAATTTCATTTTTGTATCCTTTGTTTATAGATATATTAATTATACTATACTTTTGAAGCTTTTGCAAGTCATTTTTGCTATTCTTCAAGAAAAGATACCAGAGAAGAGTACAACACAAACGAAAGCTCGCGTCTGTAATCGTAAGAGGAAAGCTTTTTACACTCTTCGGGGTTTGATAAAAATCCGCACTCAACAAGAATTGCGGGGCATGTTATTCTGTCAAGAATGTATATATTCGAACTCGCCGCCTTTGTTTCCCGATTGTTTTGGGGTTGCAGGGCGCTTTTTACATTTGAGCGAATTGTTTCGGCGGCATCCTTGCTTTTTGTATGATTTTTAGAATAATATACACTAAGTCCCGAATACTTTTGTTCCGGGAACGCGTTCATATGTATTCCGATAAATAAGTCGGGGTTGATGTTCTGAGCTATCTCAAGCCGCTCCTTGAGGTCGAGCATCTTTTTTCTGCCTTTATAGTTTACGTTACGATCATAAAGCATCTTATCTTCGTTACGCGTTTGGACGATTTCATAGCCCGAAAACTCGAGAATCACGCCTAAAACCTCTGAAAGCGAAAGATTGAGATCTTTTTCCAAAATCCCGTTGACACCAACAGTACCGCCATCCTCTCCACCGTGTCCGGGGTCGATAAGTAAGCATTTTTTATCTCTTGGTTCTGATGCTGTCGCTACAGCGCGCGCAGTTTCAAGATTACTAAATAGAATGCCGAACCCAATGCAATAAAAGGAGAGAATCAGAGAAAAAGCCATAACAAAAACCGAACTTTTGAATATTAGCGTTTTTAAAGAATAATCCATCATATCACCTCTATAAATGATATATATCATTTGGCGGGGTTTATGACAATAAAAAACATCAAGGTTATATAACCTTGATGCTTTTTATCGGTCTGATTATTTCTCCAGAGTATTGAGGTAGTCGACAACGTCGCCTACGGTTACGAACTTGTGCATTTCCTCTTCCTGAATGTCAATTCCGAATTCCTCTTCACAACGAAGAATGAGCTCAGCAAGCTCGATAGAATTGATTGCAAGGTCACCGGAAAGCTCTGCATCGAGAGTGATCTTATCTTCGTCAACCTGGAATTCTTCGATAAGTAACTCTTTGAACTGTTCAAACATAATATAATAGCCTCCAAATAAGTATGGTCGTGGCATCCCCGCGACATATTGACTTGAATATTATACAATATTTAGATTGAATTGTCAATACAAAATTTGTAAATATTATATTTGTTTGATAGAAACGGTAGAAAAATGTTACTTTCTGTATCTGTATCTTTTATTTGAAGCTGAACCTCGTATCAAAGCTTTTATAAGAATATATAAAACCGTGAAGCAGATCGCAAATATAACGGAAGCGATAAATATTCTGCTTTGAGATATTTCTTTGATCTTTGTCAGGGTATAAAGCACCTCGCTTTGTGCTACCGATGTTTTGGTTACCAGATCTACGGTTGCGACTTCTTTTCCATCCTTGTAAGCCGTGATTACACCGACAAAAGCACCTTCCGAAACAGGCGCTTGCAACTTTTCCGAATTGAGCGAATAATTGTAAGTTATATCAGTTCCCAGAAGAGTGGAGGTCGGAAGATATGCGCTGACGCTCTTTGCGGGGACAACTATGACGCTGTCAATATCCATAGACATTGTAACCGGCATTTCGCAAACTGTGACTCCCTCCGAAATGATCTCAACGTATCCCCAGGAGGTATATGCCCAATCGATAATATCGTTTGCAATATCATAGGATTGTATTCTGCCGCTTTCGGCAGTTCCTGCTCCCATAACTATGCAAAGATAGGAGAGATCACCGTTGTCTGCAATGGTGGCAACACAGTAACCGCTATCAATAGTGCTTCCCGCAGAAAGGCCGTGGCAAAGAGGATTGTAATACAATGGGGTATACCCTGTACCTACAAGATAATTTCGGTTTTCGAATGTGAAATTGCGATCTCCAAGCCTTTCGGTGGTGTAGGCGTCGGTGGTCGTTATCTGCATAAGCAGCGGATTCTTCGATGCCGCAAGGCAGAGTTTGGCAATGTCGTTTACGGTCGTATACATTGTATCACTGTCCATACCCGTTGCATTTGAATAAAAAGTGTCGTTCATTCCAAGCATTTTTGCCTTTGTATTCATCAACGTGATGAAATTAGCGGGATTGCCCGAAATAACGCAAGCAAGGATATTGATCGATTTATGGCATCCTCCGCAAAACGCAAGATACAACAGATCCTTCACAGAAAGGTTATGTCCCGGCATGATATTGTAATGCTGACCGACAACGTTTGCTATCATTGATTCCGTAACTACAATAACCTCGTCAAGCCTGTCGGCAAGATTTTCGGTTGCGATGAGCCCCGCCATGATTTTAACCGTAGAAACAGGTTGGATCTTTTGATCGGCGTTCTTTTCGTAAAGGATCTTGTCGTTTTCGATATTATAAAGATAGATACCTTGTGCTCCGTCAAGATTTACACCGGTTGGTTCGATCGCGGATGATGGTAAAATCAAAAACGACACCATTGAAATTAAAACTGCCGCGGTGAGGAGCAAAGCCGACCCGCGGCGGATAAATTTATTAAATAGCATTTTAACAAATACCGATTTCTTAATTATTAAAATAATTTTTTGCGTACTCAACGTCGCGTGAGATCTGTTCTTTTAGCTCATCAATGTTGTTGAATACGAACTCCCCACGGATTCTCTGTATAAATTCTATTCTTGCAAAAGCGGGAGAAGTATCAATATAAGTATCCAGAAGATGAGTTTCAAGTCGAACTCTGCCGCTCATATCGAGAGTCGGAGCAAGTCCAACATCGGTCACGGAGTTGAAGGCTTGTCCGTTGTCGAGCAAGGTTCTTGTTACGTAGACGCCGTGCGCGGGAATTGCACGCTTTTCGTCAGGATGTTGATTAATAGTAGGGAACCCAAGCTTTCTTCCGTCTTTTCTGCCTTCGGATACTTCACAAGTGATAGCATAATTTCTTCCGAGCATAGAAGACGCAAGTTTGATATCTCCATCAATAACAGCTGCTCTGATCCTGCTTGAAGAAACGGGTTGTTCACCGTTGTAGATCGGATCGAGTGTTATCACGCGGTCTTTGAAATAGTCGCGGAGGAGAAGAGGAGTTCCTGCACGATTTTTTCCGAAAGCAAAGTTAAACCCGCAAACAACTCCGATCGCGCCGCATTCTTTCATAAGAATCTCGGTTATGAAATCTCTGGCATCAAGTCCGCGCAATTCTTCAAACCCTGCTACAAAAAGCGATGATATACCGCGGCCTGCAAACAGCGCTTTGCGTTCATCTTTATCGGCAAGAATTTTAACTTTACTTCCCGGGGCATAGCAAGCGGGAGGAATATCGAAGCAAAAGACCGCAGGCTCGGCATCCAGTTCCTTGGCAAGAGCAACGGCTGCATCGATAACGGCACGGTGCCCAAGATGAAATCCGTCAAAGCTTCCAAGAGCAAGAACTCTTTTGTTGCCGTGGTGAGGGGTGCTTGTAAGAATGTAATGATTCATAAGTCGGGTTATTTTTTTGCAATATCAAAGAAGTAGTATCGTGCGAGCGCGTCAAGGATCTCGTCACGATCGAGCTTAGAGATAAGTCCGCGCGCATTTCTGTGGCTGGTGATATATGTGGGATCTTCAGAAAGAACGTAACCGACGATCTGGCTTACAGGATTGTATCCCTTTTCCGCAAGAGCCTCATATACAGCAAAAAGAATCTCTCTGATCGTCGCATCTCTGTCGGCAGTAGAGGGGAACTTTCGCGTATCAAAATTTGTATCGTGATTGGTATTTTTGTTAAACATAAGCGAATGCCTCCTTAAAGATACAAATACTCATTAATATTATACCCTAAAAATTTCCGAATTTCAATACCTTTTTGATATGAAAAAGCAAAATTATGCAAAAAATAAATAATATTTATATAAAAATAAATACTTTCATCTTTTGAACAGGTTTAAAATCAAAATATATTGACAGAATCAAAAAAATAGGTTATAATGATATAATACCAAAAAGGAGGCGAGTGAATATGTCGGATAACAAAGATAAGCTTGACGATTTTTGGAATATCGATTCGTTGGTTCCGAAGAGAAGATCACCTGCGGTTTTTGATGATAAGCACACCGAAGCTACAGAAATAGAAATTCCGACTCCCGATAGTTCCGTTGCAAAGGAATCAAGGAGCGAAAAGATCCCCGAGAACTCGGTCATTAAAAGATATATTCACCCTCACACCGCGGAGAGTGAAAAAAGAAAAACTCCCGATGTCGAGTATTCTCCCGAAAACTCTCTCATACACACCGTGCGTCTTTATTCTTGGTCAACTGTATACCCATATTATGAGCAATTCAGAAAAGCTGCAATTTTTTATTATAACAAGACCGTCCAGAAAGCTTCGCACGAGCCGTACTTCTCATATATGCCGCAATATTCGCAGCTTAATGATAAGCAACTGTGCTTTTACCTCTGGTTCAGAAGTGAAGTTCGCGCAGGAAGGTATCCCTCCGTCGATTACAGCTATATACTGCTTTTGATATATGAAACGATCAACCTTTCGGATAAAGTCCCCGCAGAGCGATCGGTTGAGCTATTATCTGCGCTTTGGCTCAATTACAGAAACGAGTATCCTCGCCTTGACGTTCAACTATCCGAATGGATATTTGATATGTGTATGATAGAGAGGGTGTCTCCTCCACGTGCCATACTCGGCGAAGTAGGCAATGCTCTGCCTCCGACAGCGGGATTGCGTGAGTTTTATGCCGATGCAGTCGGTGATTCGGATGCATTTTCTTCGCTATTGATCAGACATTGTTCAAATTACAACTATAAAAAGAGCAAATTTGCGACAGGTGAAAATCTGCCTATTTACAAGAAGCATATGCGAGGCGTTCTTTCGTATATCGTTTCGAAATCGAAAGATCCCTCCCATCCCTTTGAGCTTGCAGGTCTGAAGCTCCAGGATAGCCGCAGTCAACGCGATTCATATACCGGAGCACTCTGCACCCCGCGAGTAAAAAAACGCATAGAGATCGAATTCTGCTCTTTCTCGCACTCTCATGAGCTTAGATTTATTGTGACGGATATTCTGAAATATGCCGAAAACCGAATTCGTGCGTATATAGGTGTAAAGTCAAGGCTTTCGGTAAACGCTTTGCCCGCAGAGATAAAGAATCTTGCAGATGAATATTTTTCATCCGAATTGCCGGTTCAAACGCTTCATCCAAGCATTAAGGATGAGATTCCCGAATACGAAAAGCTGTATGAGCCCGTTTCCCAAGGAATGTCATTTGAATCCGCCTCAGAGATTGAAGCTCTTTCGTGGGAAACAACCGGAAAGCTTGTTGAAGCGTTTTCAGAAGAAGATGATATAACAGAAAATACTATAGCCGAAGAACCGCAAATTGAAATTGCACAAGACACGGAAGACGACTTCTTCACGTCACTCGGTGACGTTGAGATTGAATTTATAAAAGCCGCTCTGAGGGAAAATTACGCAGAGCAAGGAAGAATAGCTGCAAGCGCAGGATCTCTTGCGGACGTTATTGCGGATAAAATAAATACTCTTTCCGCAGATACGCGCGGCGACATACTTCTTGAAGACGTCGGAGCGGGATATGCTGTTCTTGAAGATTATATTGATGAAACAAAAGGAGCGCTGAATTATGACGGATAATAAGAAACAAATAATACCCAAGAGGATACTTGCTTCGCTTATATCTTCTGTCTCTGCCGGTGTCGTTCCGCGTTCCGGTGCACCGTATATCGCCATTGGAAGACAGGATGAGATCGCTGCATTGCTTTCCGACCTTGAGCTGATGAACGAGGGCGGCGGCAGTATGCGTTTCCTTGTCGGTCGTTACGGAAGCGGAAAAAGCTTTCTAATGCAGCTTATCAGAGGATATGCGCTTGAACGCGATTTCCTTACTGCTGATTGTGATCTTTCGCCCGAGCGTAGACTTTACGGAAGCGGAGGTGCAGGTGTCGCAACTTACCGTGAACTTATGAAAAATCTTGCATCCAAAGCGGCTCCCGACGGCGGAGCAATGCCCAAGATAATCGCAAAATGGGTGTTCTCGCTTCAGGGCGAGCTGATCTCCGAGGGTATCACGCCCGATTCGCCAATGTTTTCCGCAAAGCTTGATGCCAAACTTTTTGAAAGCTTGCGCGAGATAGAATTCCTTGTAGGCGGTTTTGACTTTTCAAGAGTAATTGGAGAATATTATCGCTCAACTCAACGCGGTGACGATATTCGTGCTGCCGCATGTCTGCGCTGGCTCAGGGGTGAATTTTCAACTAAAACCGAAGCCCGCCGCGAGCTTGGTTTCGATGTATCGGCTATCATTGGTGATAATAACTGGTATGATTTCCTCAAGCTTTGGGCTTCGCTCTCTCGTGCAATGGGATACCGCGGACTTCTCGTTTTTATAGACGAATGCGTAAATCTTTACAAGATCCCTCACCGAGTATCGCGCGAAAACAATTACGAAAAGATACTTTCTATGTTTAACGATACTCTCCAAGGCCGTGCACCGCATCTCGGGCTTGTTCTGGGCGGTACGCCGCAATTCCTCGAAGATCAACGTCGAGGATTGTTCAGCTACGAAGCTCTCCGTAGCCGTCTTTGCGATAGCAGGTTTTCATCAGAAAAGCATAAGAACTTTGTCGGTCCCGTAATCAGGCTGACAAGACTTTCCGATGACGAGCTTCTTGCCCTCGTTGTCAGAATGACCTCACTTCATGCTCAGAACTTTAATTGGGAACCCCGCATCACACGTGATGAGCAGGTCAAGTTTGTTCAGATATGCCTTGACAGGGCGGGTGCCAACAGTATGATAACTCCTCGCGAAATGCTTCGAGATTATATGACTTTGCTTAACATACTCATGCAGAATCCGAACGTTGATTTCAATGCAATAGTTGGCACAGCAGTGACTCTCAAAACTGATGCTCCTGAAGAGATCACGCCCCCTGAAACGTCCCGATCCAAGTTTGATCCTGCGGATATCGATTTTTAAGAGGAATTATGATGGACAGAAACGAAAGCGTATTTGAACGTTTCCCCGATTATATTCGGGAATATATCTATCAGCATTCTTGGGAAGCGTTGCGCGAGATCCAGCTACTTGCCGCAGAGTCGATCTTTTATACTCAAAATAACCTTCTGCTGACTTCCTCAACAGCATCGGGAAAAACCGAAGCTGCCTTCTTTCCGATACTTACAATGCTTGAAGGCAACCTTCCGGAAAGCGTTGCGGTACTCTATATTGCGCCGCTCAAGAGCCTTATCAACGATCAATTTTCACGAATCGATGAATTGCTTGATATATCGGGCATTCCCGTAACGCATTGGCACGGCGACGTTGCACAGTCGCACAAAAAGAAGCTGCTTGAAAAGCCGCGTGGAATATTGCAAATTACCCCTGAGTCGCTTGAATCAATGCTTATGAACAGATCTAACGATCTCATTCGCCTGTTTCACGGACTTGAATTTGTTATAATCGATGAAATTCATACTCTCACGGGCTCCGATAGGGGAAATCAGATCATTTGTCAGCTTTGCAGACTCGGTAGGCTGATCGGTCATCATCCCCGAAGAATAGGTCTTTCTGCAACGGTTGGCGACAGCGGACTCGCAGCCGCTTGGCTTGCCGCGGGAAGCGGCAGAGATACCGATGTCCCGGAACTTACACCCGAAAAACTCCGCTGGCGTCTTGGTATGGAGCATTTTTATATACAAAACGACGATCATATTCAAGCCGAAGGCGAGAAAAAGCCCGAAGATTCCGGCGCGCCCAAAAAGCGAGCGCAGATCGATTCGGGATATGAATATATCTATGATTGCGTAAGAGATAAAAAGTCGCTCGTGTTTTCGAATTCACGTGAAGAAACTGAATTTGTGACGGCAACTTTGCGTCAAATTGCCAAGAACAGAGGAGAAAAGGATATATTCCTTATTCACCACGGCAATCTTTCTGCATCGATCCGCGAAGAAGCCGAGCAAAAGATGAAGGATGATGACATCCATGCCGTTACGTGTGCAACCGTAACTATGGAGCTTGGCATAGATATCGGCAAGCTTGAAAGAGTTGTGCAGAATTCATCGCCTAACTCTGTCTCAAGCCTTCTTCAACGTCTTGGAAGATCGGGCAGACGGGGGCAACCTCCCGAGATGATGCTTGTCTTCCGCGAGGAAAATCCATTGCCCAACACACCGCTTCCTCAGCTTTTGCCCTGGGAATTGCTTCGCGCAATCGCAATAGTCCAATTATACATTGAAGAAAGATTCATCGAGCCGCCAAGAATCAAAAATCTTCCTTTCAGTCTTGCGTTTCATCAGACGTTAAGCGTTCTCGCATCAAGCGGTGAGCTCACTCCAAGAGCACTCGCAGAGAGAGTTCTTTCCTTGCCCCCGCTTTCGGGAATCAGCAAAGAGGATTACAAAACGCTGATGATCTCTATGATCGAAAACGATTATATCGAGATGACGGAAGAGAAGGGCTTGATAGTCGGTTTGGCGGGCGAGAGATTGATCTCAAGCTTTAAATTTTACGCCGTATTTAAGGATAGTGAAGATTTCACGGTTCGTCACGAATCCGAAGAGATCGGAACCATCACAACTCCTCCTCCCGTCGGCGACAGGTTTGCACTAGCAGGCAGAGTGTGGGAGGTAGAAGAGCTTGACGTCGCAAGAAAGCTCATATACGTTAAACCGGTAGAAGGCAAAATGGAAGTGTCGTGGCCGGGCGACTACGGCGAGATCCATACAAAGATATTGCAAAGAATGCGCAGGGTTCTTGAGGAGGACGTTGTTTATCCGTATCTGAAACCCAACGCCGCTCACAGACTAGAAGTTGCCCGCCATCTTGCAAGAAATACCGGTATGCTCGAGCACTCGATCGTACACCTCGGGGGTTACTCCTGGTGCATTTTCCCGTGGCTTGGCACAAGATCATTCAGAACTTTTCGCAAATTCCTGGCTGCGCATGCTTATGAATATAAGATCAGCGGCATCGAACATGAGGCGGGCACTTATATCACCTTCAAAATGGAGAAGGGAAATGACTATATTCTCGCTCGCGGACTTGCTGAAGCTGTTCAAAGAAACGGCATTGATCCGCTTTCGGTCATCGCATCAGCCGAGAATCCCGTGTTTGACAAATATGACGAGTATCTTCCGAATTCACTTCTTCAAAAGGCTTATGCGGCGGATAAACTCGATCCGCGAGAGGCTGAAAAGCGAATTCTTGAGATCTTCGGCGAATATGTAGAATAATACAGTCACCGTCGGTGCTTTTTGCCGGCGGTGATTTCTTTTTCAGTAATATCGATTATAAACATTCCGACCCAGAAAATTATAAATGCTGTCAATATGTAATCAAGCATTGGGGCATAGTATAAAACAACTCCGATCCCGCCGTTTTCGACTTCCTCTTCGCACAGTAAATAAACACCTGAAAGCGCAAGCAGTACAAGGCTTGCTCCAAACTTGAAAAAATCAATCGGCAGTCTGCTCATCTTTGAAAATCCGACTACTATTCGATTAAAAAACATTTTTATCAATTCTCATTCTCCCTTCAATGAATATTTTCAAAATATACAACATACAGCACGGTACAAATACATATATAATAGATTATACTATGAAAAACAGCGCTATTCAAGAGGTAATTTCATACATGGATATGCATTGCAAATTTGTATTTTTGGAAATTTTGAATTGCTCCATTATAATAACCTGTCATTTTTCCTGATGTTTTTTGCTTTGATGTCATAGTAAATGTCGCTTAACTCTCTTCGATTACGCATTAAGCCCGCGATATTTGTTTAATTTGTACTAAAAGAACATAAATTATGTTCAAGATACAAAATTTGCGGGTTGTTGTATAATAATGTTAAAAAATACATATCGAAGGGAGCACATAATGAAATATAGGGATAAAAAGGGAATTGCCGCGATAAAGAGAGCTTCTGCAAATATTGAGGGTATGAACTTTGAATACACCTTGTTGTCGCTCGGGTGCGGTTTCCGTCCGGTATATGCTATTGAGGTCAAGAACACCGACGAAAGCAGACTCAGTTTCTTTGGAACAGATAAAAAACGGGCGACAGGGATTTTTAATTCTGTGGTTGAGAATATGGTTACCCCGTGCACTTTGGAGGATATTGCCGAAGATATGGCAAAGTAGGGGAATTTTTCAAATAATCTATTTACAAATCACGAAAAATATGGTATCATTATTATGTAATAATATATGAACTTGAAAGGATGGGTGATTTGTATGAAATGTCCTCATTGCGGATGCCTTGAAAGCAAGGTTATCGATTCACGTCAGAATGTTGATAGTAATAATATTCGCCGCCGTCGCGAATGTATGGCTTGCCAAAAGCGCTTCACAACGTTCGAGGTAGTGGAGTCGGTGCAGACGATCGTTATCAAGAAAAACGGCTCCAAGCAGCTTTTCGACCGCCAGAAGCTCCTTTCCGGACTTCTTAAGGCTTGTGAGAAACGTCCTGTAAACGCCGAGACGATAGCATCGGAGATCGAAGCGGAGTTGCATAATTCGCTCAGACAAGAGGTTACCTCCGGAGATCTCGGTGAAATGGTAATGAGAAAGCTCAAGGAAGCAGATGACGTTGCTTACGTTCGCTTTGCGAGCGTTTACCGCGAGTTCAAGGATATCGAAACCTTCATTAAAGAGCTTAACGAGATCAAGAAGACAAGCTCGGATTAAGGCGGTTAAGATATGAGAAAAACAAAAATTGTATGCTCCATAGGCCCCGCAAGCGAAAGTGAAGAAGTTCTTCGCGGTCTTTGTCTGGCGGGAATGAACGTCGCCCGACTTAACTTTTCGCATGGAACCTATGAAGAGCATTTGAAAAGAATTAATGCAATTAAGAAGGTCCGCGCAGAGCTTAATCTCCCGATAGCCATTATGCTTGATACCAAAGGGCCGGAATTCCGTATAAGGACATTTGAATCGGGTAAAATATTCCTTAATGACGGTGACAAGTTTACCTTTACCACTGATGACATAGTCGGAAACCAAAATGCAGTGTCCGTGTCTTACAAGCAACTTAATGAAGAGCTCGAAGCCGGTGATAAGATCCTTCTTAATAACGGCCTATTGATTTTTGCTGTAGACAGTATCGAAGGCGGCAATATTAACTGTACCGTCGAGTGCGGCGGAGAGCTTTCCGATAGAAAGAGTATGAGTTTCCCGGGCAAGCACTTAAAGCAGGAATATCTTTCCGAGCAGGATAAAGCCGATCTGCGCTTCGGCGTTGAGCAAGGTGTAGATTACGTTGCGTGCTCATTCGTATCCTGCAAGCAGGATATGATCGATATAAGAAACTATCTTTCCGAAATCGGAGGAGGTTATATCGATCTTATAGCAAAGATCGAAAATCAGTCGGGATACGACAACATCGAAGACATCTGCGAACATTGCGATGGTATAATGGTAGCTCGCGGTGATATGGGAGTTGAAGTTCCATTTGAAAAGCTTCCCGCAATACAGAAGCATCTTATCACAAAGTGCCGTCTGCTTGGCAAGCGTGTTATCACAGCAACCGAGATGCTCGAGTCAATGATTCATAATCCTCGCCCGACCAGAGCCGAAATTTCCGACGTTGCGAACGCGGTTTACGACGGCACCAGTGCCATTATGCTTTCGGGAGAAACTGCTGTCGGTGCATACCCGGTGCTTACGGTTCAGACAATGGCTAAGATTGCCGAAACTGCAGAGAGTGATATTGACTACGCTTCGAAGTTTTATGCCTCGGAATTCAAAATCAAAAATTCTGTTGATGCCATTTCTCACGCGACCTGCGCAATGGCAATAGATATTGACGCAAAGGCGATTGTAGCATGCTCGCTATCGGGAATGACCGCGCGACTTGTTTCCAGATTCCGCGCACCCGTGCCGATCATTGGTCTTACAACTAACGAGATCACTTGGCGCAAGCTTGCTCTTTCATGGGGTGTAACGCCGGTTATGTGTGACAAGTATACATCTATTGATGTATTGTTCTACATTGCGAAGAATACTGCGGCAGAGGTGTTCTCGCTTTCAATGGGTAATAAGATTGTTGTTACCGGTGGAGATATTACCGGTAAATCAGGAAATACGAATCTTATCAAGGTTGAAGAAATCACTAAATAAAACAAATAACCCCGACCGATTCGGTCGGGGTTATTGTTATAAGAATGAATCTTATGCGTTAAGTCTTGCTTCAAGAGCAGCAAGCTCTTCGTACATCTCTGCGGGAACGCGGTCGCCAACAAGAGCGTAGAATTCCTTGATGTTCTCAACGTCCTCAAGCCAGGATGCCTTATCAACGGTGAGAAGCTCCTTGATGGTGTCAAGGGTAACATCCTCAAGACCCTCGATGTTGATGTCCTCAGCCTTAGGAATGTAACCGATAGCGGTCTCAACAGCGTCAACCTTATCTTCGCAACGAGCGAGGATCCAGTCAAGAACGCGGAGGTTGTCGCCGAAGCCGGGCCAAATGAAGTGGCCTTCGTCATCGGTGCGGAACCAGTTAACGTGGAAGATCTTGGGAGCGTTGGGGATAACCTTGCCCATCTCGATCCAGTGCTTCCAGTAGTCGCCCATATTGTAGCCAACGAAGGGACGCATAGCCATGGGGTCGCGACGAACTACGCCGACTGCACCTGCTGCTGCAGCAGTGGTCTCGGAAGCCATGATGGAACCAACGAAGGAACCGTGCTTCCAACCGAAGGACTGGTAAACCAGGGGAGC
>JAZQJB010000142.1:0-2835 GCA_045541375.1 Eubacteriales bacterium
GCCGTATACGGTCCCGGCTGGGCGTACGTTCGTGAGTATATCGATACCTACGAGGAGCTCTCGGATGAGAATCACTGGTGGACCTACAGCGCTACCGCGACCAACACCTGGGATAGGATAATTACCGAGGAGCAGTGGCGCTCTGACGGCAACTTCGAATATTGCCGCGATCTTCTCGCCCGCGCATATGAGCTCTGCGAGACCGACGATCAGCGCCGCGAGACCGACAGGATCATGCTGCAGATGGATTACATCGAGTGTGTGCTCACCTACCGCACCTACAAGGCAAGCGGCAAGCCTGCCGACCTTGACAAGTTTGTCGAGCTCAACAACGCTTACCGTGACGGACTTGCCGAGCACGACCTCTGGATCCCCGACAACTGGAGCGAAAAGGGCGATCCCGATAAGTGGACCACCGAACAGTAATCAAATAATGAAAAAGACGGAGAAAATTGAAGTGAACCCCATTTAGTTCACAAAAAAGAAAAAAGACGCACGAAAAACAGGGAGAGGAAATCACCTCTTCCTGTTTTTCAATCTGGAAGAATTATAAAAAACCAACCAATCTTCGACGAGTAGTAGATATTCCTCGAAAGATGTGATATAATTGTTATACAAAGTTTCTTTTTTTAGTATGCTATGGAAGCTCTCAATGGGAGAATCGTCGATCGGGGTGCCTTTCCGACTCATTGATATTTGAATCCCATTGGATTCGCATACGGCTTTGTACTCGAAGGATGTATATTGAAAACCTTGATCACTGTGAATGATAAGGTTTGATACATCCTTCGTTTTAGCAATAGCTTGATTAAGGGTGTCGATCACCAACTTAATGTCGTTGCGCTTGGAAATTTGATGTGCAACGATTTTTCTATCATAAAGGTCAAGAATAGTAGATAGATAAGCTCTCTTGTTTTCAAAGATCAGGTAAGTAATGTCGGTGACCCAAACACAGTTCGGCTCATCCACATTGAAATTTCTGTTTAACAGGTTTGGTTTTACATTCTTTTCGATCCTTTGGTAAGAAACGTTCGGTCTGATCCTTTTGATATATTCAGGTTTCAAACCGTATTTTTTCATAATTCTCGCTACCTTTTTGTGGTTAAATATTACACCATACTTAATCAATAAGCCTTCACAAATCCTACGATATCCGTAAGTCCCCTTTGATTCATCGAATATTTCTTTGATCAAAAGGTAGTCGTAGTAATCTTTATCCTCAGCTGCACGGTATTTGTAGTATGTTCTCTTCGAAATGTCCAATACTTCACACATGTTTTCGAGAGAATATTCTTCAATGTGCATATTGATAAATATTACTTTCTCTCTCGTTGTGCCTTGAGGAAGGCTTGGTATTTTTTTAGGATTTCATAACGTTCCTTGTAGTCAATATCCTCATCGTTCTTCTTTGGTCTTCCGGAGCTGAATTGACGATGGTCCACAAGAACATCTTTCCCTTTCTTTGATTTGTATATCCAATTTTGAATTGTCTTTGGGGATATTCCATATTCTTCGCTTAATGCTGTTGTCGGAACGTATTCTTCAAAATACCTCTTTAAAATTTCTTCTTTGATTTCTTTTGAGTAGTTCTTAAACTTTTGTCCTTTTGTAGCCATAACAAAAACCTCCTATGGTACTATTATACCATAAGAGGTTTTGTCTTTTTTCTTTTTTGTGAACTAAATGGGGTTCACTTCAACTTTCGCATCCCTTTTATTTCATCACTCCACACGTCAACGAAATCTTGCATTTGCGGAATGTTTGTGCTATCATAAAATAAATACGAAAAATGGGGAATTAAAATGAAAATAAAATTTCTCGGCACAAGCTACGGCGCGCCCTCGATTGGGCGGCGACAGCAGAGTATATTGATTGAAACCGACGATAAAAACGCTTATCTCATCGACACGGGGGCGCCCGTGACCGACGTTCTTGTTAATTAAGGCTATGATATATCAAAGATAAAGAGCGTCTTTATCACCCACCTTCACGGCGATCATATGAACGGGCTTCACGATCTTATCAATCTCGCCGAATTCCTGAATGCGAGCTTCACCGTATATCTTTCAGAGCAGCGCGGCATTGATGCGTTTGAGGCATATACATTCATGCAGCTCGGTCAAAAAAGAAGCGCTCGCATCGATTTCAAGCTTTTCGATGAGGGCTGCTTCTATGACGACGGTACGCTCAGGGTGAGGGCGGTTCATAACGATCATATGGAAGCCTCAGGTCTTCCTTCCTACGGATTTCTCGTCGAGGCTGATGGAGCAAGCGTATATATTACGGGCGATCTTCATCCCACTCTCAAGGACTTTCCGAAGCTCCTTTGCGACAGGCATACCGATATGATCGTGACCGAATGCGCGCATTTTGCCGCCGCGGAGATCGTTGGTGTGCTTAATAAGTGCAACACTGAAAAAGCCGCGTTTATCCATGTAATGCCGCCCGAAAAATACGCCGATCTTAAGGGCCTTGAAGCGCAAATGAATTTTAGCCCCCTTTATCCCGACGACAACGACGAATTTGAACTGTAAATAAAAAACGGACATTCGATCGAATGTCCGTTTTGTTTTTTATCAGCTTGCGCCGGTGCGCTTTACGACCGAAACGAAGGTCTTGAAGAATATCTTTACGTCGAACCAGAAGGAGCGGTTGTCGATGTAATAAAGCCCCATCTTCTGGCGCGCGCCGTCAACGTACGTGATGTTGTTGCGGGCATACGCCTGCCAGTAGCCGGTAAGCCCGGGCTTGACGGAAAGGAACTTGTCCTTGGCTTTGCCGTACATAAGGAGCTCGCGCTCAACTACGGGACGGGGACCGACTATCGTGAGCGTT
>JAZQJB010000143.1:0-7949 GCA_045541375.1 Eubacteriales bacterium
TGTAGGGGAGGGCGTCCTCGACCTCCCAAACCCAATAAAGATATTGTAGTGCATAGGATCAAGAAAATTTATTTAATACTTTTGTTATTTATCAACAATTAAATTTCGTGCAGTCCGGGAGGTCGAGGACGCCCTCCCCTACAAACTCGTAATTTAATATAGCCAGAGAGGTGTATACCTATGTTCGTAATGTAATAAATGATAGTGTTAACAATTGAGAATTGGAGTTGCTTCCTTCTTTGAGAAACCGTTCTAACATATTTGTTGTGTTTCGGAAGAAAATATGATATAATTTTCATATTAATTGAACCTTTTGACGATTTATTTCGACTATATATGTGAAATCGATTTCAAGACTAATTGCGAGGAGGTGATAGTGTGAATGAATATGAAAAGCTTTTGCAAGAGAACCTTGCACCGCTTCAACGGTATGTAAATTACAAGATAAAGAATAAGCATGACGCAGAAGACATTGTTCAAGAAGTGTGTTTGACTGCTACGATCAAGTATAATTCCTTGAACAATCCATCAGCCTTTAAGGCGTGGCTTATTGGTATTGCGAGTCATAAGTGCAATGACTATTATAGGAAAAAGGCTAATGATACAAATATATCTTTGGAATCTTTGTCTGAATCCGCTTTAAGTACGGGAAGATTTGGCATCACCGAACAATGTGTTGTGCGTGAAACATTAGATATCCTTGGTGACAAGGAAAAACAAATATTATACCTGTATTATTTTAAGAATATGTCACAAGAGGATATTTCGATAAATCTTGCTATTCCTATCGGAACGGTAAAAAGCCGATTGCATTATGCAAAAGAAAAATTCAAACAACATTATCCTCACAAAGAAATATCAAAAGGAGAAACGAGTATGAAAAAGCTACCTGTATATTTACCCGAATATAAAATCGAAAAATCAGAACTTGATCCGTTCAATGTCGTTCATGAAGAACTTCCGGGGATGTTTATCATTCCTCGAATAGGTGAATCTATTTCGTTTGGAATGTATGATATGCCTTTACGTAAGCAAAACGGTGCTTACGAATTGAAAGTAACAGGAAAAGTAAAATTACACGGAATAGAAGGCGTTTCAATTCAAAAGAAATACAGCGAAGATGCGATTATAGAAGAAACTACGGTTTTTGCTCAACTGACTGATACTCATTGCAAGTATTTGGGCGGTGTTTCCGTTGACAAAAACGGTAATCAGAAAATCACTACGTTTTTAGATGCAGAGTTTGATGAAGATTATGGTATTGGAGAAGATAATTGCGGATTCCCGACTCATCGAAAGGCGGAAGGAATAATCAGACAAACAGATAAAGGGCTTGTTGCACATGTTGAAAGCGATGCTTCCGATATTGTTGGCAGATTTCGCATTACTTTCAACGGTACCGTGTATGATACCGTGAGATTGATAGATTACCAAACTTACGCTGATAAGGGCGGAATGCTGTGCGAGCATTATCTTGATAAAAACTGACGTGCAATATTATGGCGCAGATTTAACAAAAACGATTGGGCATTTAAGCGTTACGGAAAGCTGTGGACAGAAATGCTTCCCGAAAGCGAAAGACTTATTGTCAACGGTGATGTCTATGTGCACTGGTATGATTGCGTGACAGAATATATTTTTTAATGCCTCGCCCCGCGAAAGCGGGGCGATTTTTGAAAAGCTCTTGACAATGTATCAAAATTATGATAAAATATGTGTATAATAATATCGGAGGTGAGCGTATGGCAACTATCAGACCGAGTTCTGATTTGAGAAATCGTTATAATGAAATATCGGAGTTTTGCAATACCTATAACGAGCCTGTGTTTATTACCAAAAACGGCACGGGAGATCTTGTTGTTCTTTCGAATGCAGAGTACGAACGTCTTTGCGGTCTTGCGGAATTGCACAGCCGCCTTGATGCGGGTCTTGAAGATCTGAAGCTTGGCAGAGTCAAAAAAGCAGAGGATGCTTTTGCTGAAATAGAAAGGAAGTTGAATCTTGACTGAGTATTCTGTCCTCATCGGTAGGCAGGCTGAACGTGATATATTGGAGGCAGTAACGTATATTCAGGAAATACTGTTTCAGCCCGAATCTGCGAGGCGGATTTATAAAGCGATCAAGACGCAGATAAATATGCTCTCCGAGATGCCGCAAAGATTTGCTGTGATAGCCGAGGAGCCCTACCGTTCAATGGGAATGAGAAAGGCATCTGCGGAAAATTATCTGATATTTTATCTTGTGAACGAGAAGGAAAAAACAGTTTCCATAGTCCGCGTTTTGCATAACAGACGCGAATGGACGAATTTGCTTTGAAAAGTACTCCCACGGGAGTACTTTTTCTTTCAAAATTCATAAAATCCCCTTGACTTTCTCTATAAAAAAAGATATACTAATATAATAAGTAAATTTCAGTGATAGGAGTATCCTATGAAAATTCCCGAGTATTTTGGATGTATGGTTTTTGACGACAGAGAGATGAAGTCGCGCCTTCCCGTTGAGGCTTATGAGCGTATGCGTAAGACGATCGAGGACGGGCGTTCTCTCGACATCAGCCTTGCAAATATCGTTGCAGAGGCGATGAAGGATTGGGCTGTCGAGCGCGGAGCTACGCATTTCACGCATTGGTTCCAGCCGATGACGGGCGTCACTGCGGAAAAGCACGATGCCTTCATTAACCCGACCTCCGACGGCGGCGTTTTGCTCGAGTTTTCGGGCAAGGAACTCGTTTCGGGCGAGTCGGATGCGTCGTCCTTCCCTTCGGGCGGACTTCGCGCAACTTTTGAGGCGCGCGGATATACAGCGTGGGACCCCACTTCCTATGCTTTTATAAAGGAAAAAACGCTCTGCATCCCCACGGCGTTCTGCTCCTACGGAGGCGAGGCTCTCGATAAAAAGACGCCCCTTCTTCGTTCCATGGAAGCACTCAACCGCCAGACGATGCGAGTGCTGAAGCTCTTCGGCAATGAGGACGTCACCTCGACGAAGGCTTGCGTCGGTCCCGAGCAGGAATACTTCCTCATCGATCGCGCGATGTTCGAGAAGAGATGCGACCTGATCTACACGGGGCGCACCCTTTTCGGCGCAAAGCCGCCCAAACGCCAGGAGCTTTCCGACCACTATTACGGAATCATCAAGCCCCGCGTCGCCGCCTATATGGAGGAGGTAGACCGCGAGCTTTGGAAGCTCGGTGTTTCGGCAAAGACCGAGCACAACGAGGCGGCTCCCGCACAGCACGAGCTTGCGCCGATCTTTACAAAGACCAACATTGCCTGCGACCACAACCAGCTTACGATGGAGGTCATGCAGAGAGTTGCAAAGAAGCACGGAATGATCTGTCTGCTTCACGAAAAACCCTTCGCAAACGTATCGGGCTCGGGTAAGCACAACAACTGGTCGATCCAGACCAATACGGGCGTCAATCTTTTCAAGCCCGGCGACACCCCCGCGGAAAACGCGCAGTTCTTACTCTTCCTTTGCGCCGTCATTCAGGCGGTTGACGATTATGCCGATCTCTTGCGCCTTTCGGTAGCTTCGCCCTCGAACGACCACCGACTCGGCTCGCACGAGGCACCGCCCGCGGTCGTTTCGATATTCCTCGGCACAGAGCTTGAGGAAATTCTTGACGCGATCGAGAAGGACGTGCCCTACAACGCGCAGGCACAGGAGCCCCTCCGTCTCGGCGTACATACTCTCCCCAAACTCCCCCGCGACAACACCGACCGCAACCGTACCTCGCCCTTTGCCTTCACGGGTAACAAGTTCGAGTTCCGTATGCTCGGTTCGTCGGATAGCATCGCGTGTACCAATATTATGCTCAACACCGCCGTTGCCGAGTCGCTTCGCCTTTATGCCGACGAGCTCGAGGCGGCAGAGGACTTCGACACCGCGCTCCACGCGCTCATTCGCCGCACGGTTTCCGAGCACAAGCGCATAATCTTCAGCGGAAACGGCTACGACGAGGCTTGGGTGAAGGAGGCAACCGAGGTCCGCGGACTTCCCAACTTCCCCTCGACTCCCGATTGCGTTCCCGAGCTGACGGCAGAGAAGAACCTCGCGCTCTTCGCACAGCACAAGATCTACACCCCCGTCGAGGCGGCGTCAAGACGCGACGTTATCCTTGATAACTACTGCAAGGTCATCCACATCGAGGCACTGACTATGATCGATATGGTCCGCCGCGACATTCTCCCCGCGATCTCGCGCTTCTCGGGCAAACTTGCCGAATCGGGCAAGGTAAAGCACGAATTCTGCGCGGTTGCGAACGTGGATTACGAATTTGACACCGTTGCAAAGCTTTCCGAGCTTGCATACTCGATAATGAAGCAGACAGATCTGCTTGACAAGACCCTTGAGGAGCTTGGCGGCGAAAAGGACATCATCGCCCTCGCGCACGCTTACCGCAACCGCGTTTTTGCAACTATGGAAAAGCTTCGCACATACGTTGACGAAGCCGAAACCCTTACCGACACCGCCGATTGGCCCTATCCTACCTACGGCGATCTTATGTTCAGTGTAAAATAATTTTTTGAGGTTATAATAATGAAAAACACCCGAATCATCAGTCTGTGTCTGGCGATTATCACCGTGCTCGCTCTTGTCGGATGCAATCAGAATACCCCCGAAGAAACCACCGAATCCGTAATCACCACCTCTGCTCCCGTTCTCGACGTCACCGAGCCCGAAGCTACCGAACCCGAGGTGACCGAGCCTGAATTCCCCGAATATGCGGGTCCCGCATCCGATTTCAAATTCAGCCTTGCGAGCGTGCTTTCCGCTAACGATTTCGCTTCCTATACCGATTTCCTCGCTTCGTCCGAAAAGAGCTTCCTTGTCCCCGCACTTGCCGAAAAGATGGTTCCGCAGGGTATGGACATCTGGGAGGAGCGCGGATGGCTTATGATCTCGGGCTACTTTGACGATGCATCAACGTCCGATTGCTCGGTCCTTGTTGCAGTTGATATGAAGACGGGTGCGTATGTCGGAGAATATTATCTTACAAACGCGGACGGCACTCCCCACACCTCGCACGCGGGCGGCGTTGCTATCACCGATAAGGATATCTATATCGCAAGCAGCTCCACTCTTTACCGAATCCCCCTGACCGCAGTTCTTGAGGCGGGTCAGTGCGGTAAGCTTCAGATCGTGGATTCCTTTAAGGTTCCCGTTCGCGCATCCTTCTGTAACTATTCCGAGGGCTACCTCTGGGTCGGCGATTTCCAGTACGGAACCTCTTACCCCACGCAGAGATACCAGTATATGAAGACCCGCGACAATCTTATGTATTGCGCGTGGACGGTCGGATATGAGCTTGATCCCACCACCGAAAACGGCATCAAGGCGTCTGCGATCGTCGAGGGCAGCTACGCAACGCCCGACGTCATTCTCTCGATGACCGAGCGTATTCAGGGCTTTGCGGTGGTCGGAAATAAGATCGCGCTCAGCCAGTCCTATGGCAGAACGAACAAATCCACCATCTTCCTTTACGATAACCCCGTCGGCACCGAGGCGCATAGCAGGTTTAAGGCAAATGGCGTTGATGTCCCCGTATATTTCCTTGACGGAAAACAGCTTTCGAAAAAGGTGACCGCCCTCCCGATGAGCGAGGGTCTTGCCGCGATGGATGGCAAGCTTTACATTCTCTTTGAGTCGGGCGCGGATAAATACGCAAACGGCGGAGGACTCGATCCCACCGAAAACGTGTGGATCATGAATATCGACTAAATATCTCACGGAGGTCGTTCTATGGAATGGCTCGATAGTCTGCGAGGCGCAAGCCTCGCAGCACTTGTTATAAAACTTGTGCTCGCCGTCATATTCGGCGGAGCGATCGGACTCGAGAGAGGGCGCAAACGCCGTCCCGCGGGATTCCGAACTCATATTCTCGTTTGTATGGGCGCAACGATGGCAATGTGCATCAGCCGCTATTGCGTCGAAGTGCTCGGTATCACCGTTGACGTTTCGCGTCTCGGCGCGCAGGTCATCAACGGCATCGGCTTCCTCGGCGCGGGAACGATCATCGTCACCCGCCGTCAGGAGGTAAAGGGCCTGACGACCGCCGCAGGTCTTTGGGCTTGCGCGTGCATGGGTCTTGCACTCGGCGCGGGATTTTATGAATGTGCGCTGATCGCCTTTGCCGCGATCATTATGTCAACGACACTTCTCGATAAGGTCGAAAAGCTCATCACCTCGCGCTCGCTCAATATGAATATCAACGTCATAGTGACCGAAACCTCGGTCATCCACGTCGTTCACGACGTTTTGCGCGGGCTGAATGTCAAGATCTTCGATTCCGAGATCACAAACGTGCGCGAGCTTGCAAACGAATCGCCGAACGTGGTGATAGAATCGAAGCTAACACGCCGCCGTCCCCACGTTGAGATAATTGCCGCTTTGGCTGCGATCGACGGCGTAATATCCGTTGAAGAATTATAAGGAGGCGCAAGAATGGATTTCTTTGAAATAATCGAAATGCTTCGCGACGTAACTCCCGCGGGAGTTGCCGTGAGATTCGCGCTTGCGCTTCTTTGCGGCGGAATCATCGGTCTGGAGCGCGAAAGCAAGCGCCGAAGCGCGGGCTTCCGCACGCATACTCTCGTTTGCATCGGCGCAACTTTGACGACCCTCGTCGGTCTTTATCTCTACAAAACGGGTCTTTCGACCGACCCCACCCGTCTCGGTGCGCAGGTCATCTCGGGAATGGGCTTCCTCGGCGCGGGAACCATCATCGTAACCAGCCGCCGTCAGGTCAAAGGACTGACGACCGCCGCGGGTCTTTGGACCTCTGCGATCATCGGCCTTGCGATCGGCGCGGGGTATTTCGAGGCTGCACTTATCGGCGTTGTGATCGTAATGATCGCCGCACTCGTCCTCTCGAAATTTGAGTATTTCGTTATGTCGAGCGCGAAGAGAATGAATATCTACGTCGAGTTCGACTCGCCCGGTATGCTCGACAGGCTTGTTGAACGCCTTGAGGGCAGGGGCATCCGCGTTATCGACATCGAGTTCACAAAGCAGCGCACCGTCTCCGGCGAGCGTTGCAGCGCGGTGCTGACCCTGATCTTCCGTAAACGACAGAAGCACGAAAATATCCTCAGCGAAATGACTCAATTCGACGGTGTTTACAGCGTTGAAGAGCTTTGATGCTCGGTTTACAAAAAATTTACAAAATAAATCCCCATATTATTATAGATATTAAAGGAAAAATGTGCTATAATATAATGACTTTGCGGGTTTACCGCAAACGGTGAAATTGATAAAAATTTTATTTTCCATATAGGAGGAATTACAATGGCAAAGAAGTATTGCTACCTCTTCTCCGAGGGTAACGCAAATATGCGTGAGATCCTTGGCGGTAAGGGCGCTAACCTCGCGGAAATGACCAACATCGGTCTTCCCGTTCCCCAGGGCTTCACTATTTCGACCGAAGCTTGCACACAGTATTACGAAGACGGCCGTCAGATCAATGACGAGATCATGGCAGAGATCATGGTTTACATTGAGAAGATGCAAGGCATCACCGGCAAGAAGTTCGGCGATCTCGAGAATCCTCTTCTCGTTTCCGTTCGTTCCGGCGCACGCGCATCCATGCCCGGTATGATGGACACCATCCTCAACCTCGGTCTTAACGAGGAAGTTGTAGAAGTTATGGCTAAGAAGTCGGGCAACGCTCGCTGGGCTTATGACTGCTACAGAAGATTTATCCAGATGTACTCCGACGTCGTTATGGAAGTCGGTAAGAAGTATTTCGAAGAGCTCATCGACAAGATGAAGGAAGAAAAGGGCGTAAAGCAGGACGTTGAGCTTACCGCTGACGACCTCAAGGAGCTCGCAGAGCAGTTCAAGGCTGAGTACAAGGCTAAGATCGGCGCAGACTTCCCCTCCGATCCCAAGGAGCAGCTCATCGGCGCAGTTAAGGCAGTATTCCGTTCTTGGGATAACCCCAGAGC
>JAZQJB010000144.1:0-202561 GCA_045541375.1 Eubacteriales bacterium
TTGATACCAGTAACTATACAACCTCCGCCGCTCTTTGCGACGAGCAGGGAAATATAGTTGCAAATATCAAAATCCCACTTCCTGTTAAACAAGGCGAGCGAGGCTTGCGTCAGTCTGATGCCGTATTCGCTCATATAAAGAATCTTCCCGAAATTACGCTGAAGTTGAGAGAAGCTATAGGCGATAATAAACTTTCAGCAGTAGCTGTTTCTTCCAAGCCGAGAGACGCAGAGGATTCATATATGCCATGTTTTCTGTCGGGAGTATCTTCTGCGGGTATGCTTGCCGTTGGCGCAGATGTACCGCTGTATTGTACGTCACATCAGCAAGGGCATATTATGGCTGCATATGCAACTTCCGGTGCACAGACAGATAATGTGATTCAGAAATACGGTTCCTTTATTGCTTTTCATGTTTCCGGGGGTACAACCGAATGCGTTCTTGTGACTAAAGGTTCCGGCGAAGAGTTCAATATAGAACTGCTGGGCGGTACTGCAGACCTCAATGCAGGACAAGCAATCGATCGCATTGGTGTGGCTCTGGGTTTGAAGTTTCCTTGCGGCCCTGAAATGGAAAATTTGGCGAAATCATATTCGGGAAAGATCAAAGGTTTGAAAACCTCTGTAAACGATTATTTATGCAATCTTTCCGGATTGGAGAATAATGCGTTACGAATGATAAACTCGGGTGTATGTAAAGAAGAGGTCTGCGCATACGTTTTTGAGTTTATTGCCAAAACATTGAAAAAGCTGGCTTCTAACGCCAGAGAAAATCACGGCGACCTTCCGATAATCTGGGCAGGCGGAGTTATGAGCAACTCTATTATCAAATCACGCCTTTCAGAACTTGGAAACGTATATTTTACTGAACCGCAGTATTCCGCAGATAATGCAGCAGGTGTTGCATTGATCTGCCGAAAAAAGTATATAAGTGAACATGAATCCTAACGAACAAGCCTTTTCCGTAACGCAGCTTAATGAATATGTGAAAATGCTCATTGATTCAGATGAGATCCTTCAAACAGCGGCTGTTTGCGGTGAAATATCCAATTTCAAGCATCATTATGCAACCGGGCATTTGTATTTCACCTTGAAAGATGATCGCTCTGCTGTGAAATGTGTAATGTTTGCACGTGATGCAGCAAGATTAAAATTTGAACCAGATAACGGTATGACCGTTACCGCTTGGGGGCGAGTTTCGGTATTCCCGCGAGACGGAGCGTATCAACTCTATATCGGCTTTATGTCACCAACAGGTCTTGGCGAGCAGTATTATGCTTTTGAAATGCTCAAGCAAAAGCTTGCGGAAGAGGGCCTTTTTGATGCAAAGAGAAAAAAGGTCATCCCGAAATTCCCGAAAAAGATAGGAATAATTACTTCACCTACCGGTGCAGCAGTACGCGACCTTTATAATGTATTGACAAGAAGATGGCCTGTTGCTGATATCGAGTTGTATCCCGCCTTAGTTCAGGGAAGCGGTGCAGCTTTGAGCTTGCGCAAAGGTGTTGAATATTTTGATTCGAAAGATGACGTTGATGTTGTCATAATCGGACGAGGCGGAGGCTCGGGAGAGGACTTGAGTTCTTTCAATGATGAAGCTTTGGCGCGCGCAATTGCTTCTTCAAAGATTACGATAATTTCCGCAGTCGGACATGAGATAGATGTGTCGATATCAGACTTCGTCGCCGATCTGCGCGCCCCTACACCCTCTGCGGCTGCGGAACTTGCAGTGCCTGATATGGGAGAATACATCGCTATTTTGAATTCGCTGTTGGGACGCATAAAGAGTATTGCTGCGCAAAAACTCGAATTCGGCGAAAGCAGATTGAAAGCTCTTTCGGAGTCTTCGGTTCTTAAAAGCCCTGATAAGTATTTTGACATTAAATTTACCGAGCTTGGATACCTTGCGGAAAAGCTGGATGATAAATACAGCGATATTATCACCTCAAATGGTTCAAGATTTTCATCTTTGGTTGCGAAGCTCGATGCTCTCAGCCCTCTTTCGGTTCTTTCTCGCGGATATTCGATAACCAACAAGGGCGATGATGTAGTTTCTTCGGTTAAAGATATTTCTTCCGGAGATGATCTGGTTTTGACGTTTAATGACGGCAAAGTCGATGTTACAGTAAAATGATTTATAGGTGAAACTGATATGGATGCAAAAACTTTTAGTTTCGAAGATGCTATGAAGCGTCTTGAGGAGATCGTTCGTCTTCTTGAAAACGGACAGGTGTCTCTCGACGAATCGATTAAATTATACGAAGAGGGGGTTGCTCTTGTTAATTCGGCAAACACTCTCTTGACAAGCGCAAAACAAAAGCTTATGACTGTTTCAGGTGCAAATAATGAATGAGTCTTTGAAAATTGCGTTATCGTCAAACTCGCTTTCTATAGACAAAAGAATTAACGAAATTTACGGAAAATTTGACGATGCCGATACACGAGAAGTCCGTGATGCAGAACTTTACAGCCTTACTGCAGGCGGAAAACGCATAAGAGGTTTCCTTGTCAATGAGTTTTGCCGTGCGTGCGGCGGATCGGTCTCCGCGTCGTTGGATTTTGCGGTTGCCATCGAAATGATGCACACCTTCTCTTTGATCCACGATGATCTTCCTTGTATGGATGATGACGATATGCGAAGAGGAAAGCCTACTTCCCATAAAGTGTTCGGCGAAGCAACGGCGCTACTTGCGGGAGATTCGCTTGTGATAAGATCACTTATGACAGCGGCAGATAATACCTGTGTTCCTCGAAATATCGCCCTTGAGGCTGTGAGAATGATCTGTAAAGCTGTGTCATCCGAAGGAATGATTGGTGGTCAGATCATTGATATGAGAGGAGAGCGCGAAGCACTTGACTTTGATACCCTTTTGAAACTTCATCGCAAAAAGACCGGAGAGGTTATTATGGTGTCGGCTATGCTTGGCTGTCTTGCAGCAGGAGTTACTTCAGAAGATGAAAGATTCAATGCTGCGGTTCGATATGCAGAGAAGATCGGACTTACCTTCCAAATCATTGATGATATTCTCGACGTTGTTGCAGACCCCGCTGTTTTGGGCAAAAACGTTGGATCTGATGCCTCGGAGAATAAAACAACGTTTATGAGCTTTATGACCGTTGATGAGGCAAGGCAATACGCAGCAAGACTTACCGCGGAAGCTAAAGATGAGCTTGCTTGCTTTGAGCACGCTGAACTGCTTTATGCACTGGCCGATTATCTGCTTGTTCGTGAAAAATGATCAGAGCAGACTTATATTTAGTTAATTTCGGTTTTGCCAGAAGTCGTGAATCAGCCAGGCGTTCAATCGAAGCCGGGTTGGTCAAGATAGATGGCAGACCGATAAATAAACCGAGTGAAAAGATAGACGATTCTGCTGAGCACGACGTTGTTTTTCAAAACTCAATTCCTTACGTTGGCCGTGGGGGATTGAAGCTGGAGGCTGCGCTCGATGCCTTCAATGCCGATCCGCACGAAAAGGTATGCATCGATATAGGAGCTTCAACGGGAGGCTTCACCGATTGCTTGCTCCGACATGGCGCAACACGCGTGTATGCGGTTGACTCCGGGCATGGCCAATTAGCATCAGAGCTTCTTGCCGACGACAGGGTCGTTTCGCTCGAGGGCGTAAATGCCAGGTTCCTTGATCGCGATATCATATCCGAAGCTGCAGATATGATCGTGATGGACGTATCATTTATCTCTCAAACTTTAATAATTCCGCGTTTTGTTGACTTACTGACTGATTCGGGAATAGCGATCACTTTGATAAAGCCGCAGTTCGAATGCGGTCGCGAAGCTGTCGGAAAAGGCGGAATAGTTAAAAAGCCTGAGCATAGGCTTTTCGCAATCAGAAAAGTATTTGCATCGACAAGAGAGTGTGGACTGTACCCACAAGCTTTGATCCGCTCGCCTATAGTAGGTGGCGATGGAAACATAGAATTTCTTGCACTGTTTTCGAAGCACTATACTGAATCTGATGAGCAATTATTCACAGCGGTAAATATTTATTGAATATAAAATTTTCTTCATAATCAGGAGAAAAATATGAAAAACATAACCATTACAACAAATTATAAGATCCCCGAGAAAGCTGAAGTGGCTAAAGAGGCTGCCCGCCGTTTTGTCGAGTGCGGTGCCACTATGATACTACCTTCATACGCTAAGGGGATAATTGATGAAGGCCCTTCGGTAAAGTTTGTGGCCCCCGAGAAAATGTATGACAACGCAGATCTTGTTGTTGTCGTAGGAGGCGACGGAACGGTTTTGGAAGCTGCCAGACGTGCCGCTCCCAAGGAGATACCGATCCTTGGCATAAACAAGGGCAGACTCGGATATATGACGTCTCTCGAGGTGGACGAGCTTGATATGATCGAAAAGATCATGAACGGCGAGTATTATTTTGATACAAGATCAATGCTTGATATCGAGCTCCGACATAACGGAAAGCCACTATATATGAGCTGCGCACTTAACGATGCCGTTGTTTCTAACGGTTCCATTGCCAAAATTGTCGATATGCAGCTCAGAGCAGATGATAAGATAGTTGGTAATTACAGGGCTGACGGACTCATTGTTTCCACTCCTTCCGGCTCGACTGCATATTCACTTGCAGCAGGCGGTCCCGTAATGTCTCCTAATGTCAAAGCAATATGCGTAACTCCGATCTGTTCGCATTCGTTCAGAGACAGACCGATCGTCTTTTCCGATGAATCCGTGATCGAGATTTATAACGTATGCGATCGTGAACCTTATCTGTATTTGTCGATAGATGGCAGAATCAACATTCGCATTATGCGAAACCAGTCTGTCAGAATTATAAAATCTCAAAAGACTGCGAAACTGATACGCATTAAGGATCACAATTTTTATGCTGAACTTTGCAACAAGCTCAGTGCACTTTGATGACAAAGTAAAGGAATTGGTGCAATAATATGAAAAATCTGCGACAGGATAAAATCGTATCTTTGATCACGAATTATGAGATCGAAACGCAGGAAGAGCTTATTGGTATGCTTCGAAAAGAAGGCTTTCAAGTTACGCAGGCAACTGTCTCGCGTGACATCAGAGAATTGAAGCTGACCAAGGTGCTTACCGGCAGAGGGTCTTATAGATACACAGTTCCCGCCAAAAATGACGGAGTACAAGCCATCAAATTCAACCGCGCGTTGGTTGGTTCAATTATTGGTGTTGATTATGCAATCAATAATATCGTTATAAAAACATATCCCGGTCTTGCAACAGCAGTCGCTACAGGTCTTGACTCAATTGATTCCAACGAGATCCTCGGTTGTGTTGCGGGCGATGATACAATTATCATGATTACTCGTACAGAAGTCGGAGCAAAGGATATCAGCACAAGAATCCACGCATTGCTTGATTCTATTTAATAGGGTGCCGTTATGCTGAAATCTTTGCACATTGAAAATATGGCGGTAATTAAATCGCTCGAATTTGATTTTTCGAGCGGGCTTACCGTTTTGACCGGTGAAACAGGTGCGGGTAAATCGGTTATCACCGACAGCATTAATTTTTTGATCTGCAACAAAATCAATCGCGATCTTATCAGAAGCGGTGAAAAGCGCGCGGTGGTTAGTGCGGTATTTACTGATATAGACTCCAAAACCTCTACCTCGCTGGTATCTTTGGGCTTCGAAGTCTTTGATGATGAGATTGTTCTTGAGCGTATACTTACATCTGAAGGAAAGACAACGTGCCGAATTGACGGCAGAGGTGTTTCTCAGCAGATAATGAGAAAAGTTGGCTCGTTGCTCATCTCAATTCACGGTCAGCATGACACGCTTCGTTTGACTGATGAAATCGAGAGAATACGACTTATCGACACGTTCGCCAAGAATGACGAGGTTCTTGATTTGTATGCTGAAGTATATAACGATTGGCGTGAAGTCAATTCTGATATAGCTTCCTTGAGAAAAGATTCCGCCGCAATATCAAGAATTAAAGATATGCTGGAATTCCAGCAAAAGGAGATCACAGCCGCCAAATTGAAAATCGGCGAAGAGGAAGAATTGGTGCTTGAGCGTACAAGGCTTCAATCCGCCGAGCGCATAAAAAAGCATACCGATTCGGCTGCAAGAACGCTTTATGCGAATGAAAAGGGAATAAGCGCATCTTCACTTGCCCTACACGCTGCAGAAGTATTGGCAAAGATCGCCGACGTTGTTCCCGAATTCAATGAGCTTTCATCAAGACTCCGAAACTGCACTTATGAGCTTGATGACATAAGCTCGGAACTTCAAGCAATCGTTCAAAAGTTTGAGTTTGATAAAGACCCGGGTAAACGTCTTGATGAAATCGAATCGCGTCTGGCATTGATTACAAAACTCAAGCGTAAATACGGCTCTACAATCGAGGAAATACTTGAATTCGGTCAGAACGCGGAAAGCGAGCTTGAAAAGCTCGATACTTCCGATCTTCGTATGGACGAATTGATCGCAAAAGAATCTGCTCTGCGTGCAGTTCTTACCGAAAAAGCAAAGCATTTGTCAGAGGCGAGATATGACGCAGCGCTCAAGATAGAAAAAGAAGTCTGCGAAACTCTTCGCTTCCTCGATATGCCAAAGGTAAGATTTACTGTATCTGTTACAGATACCGATTCATTTAATGAATTCGGTAAAGATAAGATCGATCTTTTGATAGCTGCAAACGCAGGAGAACCGATGATGCCGCTTGAAAAGTCCGCATCGGGCGGAGAACTTTCAAGAGTTATGCTCGCCTTGAAATGCGCTGTTTCGGAAGCTGACGCCATTGGAACCTTGATCTTTGACGAGGTTGACAGCGGAATTTCCGGAAAGACATCGAGAAAGGTTGGAATCAAGCTCAAACAGGCATCTGCTTCTTCCCAGGTTCTTTCTGTCACTCATTCGGCGCAAATAGCTTCGCTTGCCGACTGGCATCTCCTTGTGGCAAAGAAAGAGATCGACGGCAGAGCAGAAACAACACTCAAATGCCTCGATGATCTTGGAAGAATCGAAGAAACCGCACGTATCCTTGGAGGCATAAACGTTTCCGAGTCACAAAGGCTGGCAGCGGTAGATATGATAAACGAAGGAAAAACATATTAAAGTTAATTTCGTAAAACGGATGGTAAAATATTATGAAAACATTTAAGTTGAACATTGCTAAGACGATATCGGGTGCTGTTGCGTCTTCGTTTGCGGGAGCAGCTCTCGCAGAGTCGGAAGTACTCGACCTGCTTGAGTATCCCACCGACACATCTATGGGAGATATCGCTCTTCCTTGCTTTAAGCTGAGCAAGATCCTGCGTCGCTCTCCTATCCAGATTGCTGCCGCACTTGCTGAGGCGTTCTCTGCGGAGGGATCGATCAAGGCAGAAGCTGTCAATGGTTATCTGAATTTCAGAATTGACAGTACAGCACTTGCGAATGAAGTCCTCGGTGAAGTTTTTTCAAAAGGCGAGAAGTATGGTTCTCCCGAAAACGGAGCGGGGAAGACTGTCGTTCTTGACTATTCCTCTCCTAACGTCGCAAAACCTTTCCACATCGGCCACCTCGGTACAACAGTTATCGGACACTCGATCAAGAAGCTTCACGAGTTTGCGGGGTATAAGTGCATTGGCGTGAATCACCTCGGAGACTGGGGAACCCAGTTTGGTAAGCTGATCGTTGCTTATCGCAAATGGGGTCGCAAAGAAGACATTGAGCAGGGCGGAATAGATAAGCTTGTTGAGCTTTACGTAAAATTCCATACCGAGGCTGAAGCAGATCCTACACTCGAAGATCAAGCAAGAGCTGAATTTACTGCTCTTGAAGCGGGAAATGCGGAAAATCACGAGCTTTGGAAATGGTTTATCGAAATCAGTATTGAAGAGTACAAGAAAACCTATAATCAGCTTGATATTGAATTTGACAGCTATGCAGGTGAGAGCTTTTACTTCGATAAATGCGCTCCTGTAATTCAGAAGCTTAAAGATGCCGGCATAACAAAGGTTGATGACGGAGCAACTATCGTTGATCTTTCGGAATACAATATGCCTCCTTGCCTTGTTTTGAAGAGCGACGGTTCTACGATTTATCACACACGAGATATTGCCGCTGCGATTTACCGTAAGGAGACCTATGACTTCGAAAAGTGTATATATGTAACATCAGCCGGTCAGTCGCTTCATTTTGCACAGCTTTTCAAGGTTGTGGAACTTATGGGATATGATTGGGCAAAGGATCTTGTTCATATTCCTTATGGTACCGTCAGCATTAACGGAGCAAAGCTCGCAACAAGAACAGGCAACGTAATTCTTCTCAAGGATCTCTTTGCTCAGGCGATCGAAAAGGTGTATCAGATCACCGGCGAAAAGAATCCCGATATGAGTGAAAAGAAGAAGAACGAGATCGCGGAAAAGGTTGGCGTTGGTGCGATCGTATTCTATTATCTTTCCAATAACAGAATCAAAGACATCAACTTCATGCTCGAAGATGCACTTTCGTATGATGGCAACACCGGTCCTTACGTTCAGTACACGTATGCACGTACTTGCTCGGTTCTTGCAAAAGCTGCCGATGTAAATACAAATTGCACTTACAAAGCAACAACTTCCGAAGAGCACGATCTTCTTCGTGTTATCTCGATTTTCCCCGAGAGAGTAGAAGCTGCTATCGAAAGCTACGAGCCTTTCTACATAACAAGATATATTCTTGACCTTGCCGCAGCGTTCAACAGATTCTATCATAATTGCTCGATTCTGACAGAATCCGATCCCGAGATCGTTGCAACACGTGTGGCTCTCACCAAGGCAACCAAGTCAATTCTCGGTACAGCATTCGAACTAATCTGCATGAAGAAGACAGAGCAGATCTAAAAAAGAAATTATTAAAAAAGAGGTATATAAAAATGTCCGGACATAGCAAATGGAGTAACATCAAACACAAAAAAGAGAAGACAGACGCGCAGAAGGCGAAGGTCTTCACTAAGATCGGTAAGGAAATTACCATCGCAGTTAAGGAAAGCGGTCCCGATCCTGCATCCAACTCAAAGCTTCGCGACCTTATTCAGAAGGCAAAGGCCAACAACGTTCCCAACGATAATATCGAGCGTACCATTAAAAAAGCGATGGGTTCCGACAACGCGAATTTCGAAGCGATCACTTATGAAGGCTACGGTCCTTCCGGTGTAGCCGTTATCGTTGAGACCACTACCGACAACCGTAACCGTACCGTGGGTAACGTTCGTTCCTATTTCTCCAAGTATCACGGCAATCTCGGTAACTCGGGTTGCGTAAGCTTTATGTTTGATGATAAAGGAATTATTATCATCAATAACGAAGACGGTGATATTGATGAAGATACTCTTATGGAAGCTTCTCTTGAGGCAGGCGCTGCAGACTTTATGGCAGACGAGGATATCTTCGAGATCTACACCGAGCCCGACGATCTTTACGCTGTTTCCGAGGCTCTCGAGGCTGCAGGATACAAGCTCGAGTCTGCTGAAAAGACAAAGGTTCCTCAGAACACCGTTGAGCTTACAAGCGAGGATGATATTAAATTTATGGGTCTCCTTCTCGAAAAACTCGAGGATGACGATGACGTTATGAACGTATATCACAACTGGGAGAATGCCGAATAATTTACCCGCTGTTGCGGAAAATACAGAGGTTAGCGCACAATGAATAAGTATAAAAAGCTATTGTCAAATACGCTGATATTCGGCATTGGCACCTTCTCCTCGAAGGTTATGGTATATCTGCTTATGCCGCTGTATACCGCGCTTTTGTCAAAGGCAGAGTATTCGACAGCCGACCTCATTACACAAGCGGCAAATTTATTGATGCCTCTTGCCGCAATAGGCATGTATGACGGCATCTTCCGTTTTGCAATAGACGCTGGAGAGAAAAAGAAAGAAGTCTTTTCTTCCGGAATAACCGTCTTGTTGGCAGGTAGCGGCATATTCCTGTTGCTTTCTCCTTTATTGTGGAAGCTTGACTATTTTGACGGATATAACTGGCTGATCGTTGTTTTTGTTATCACGGCAAATCTTCAATGCGCAGTTTCATATTATGTCAGAGGTCTTGGCTACACAAAAATGTATGCTTTGCAAGGAATAATCAATACCGCGCTTAATATTGCGCTGAACATTGTATTCCTTGTGTGCTTCGATATGGGAGTTCTTGGATACGTCCTTTCCGTTGTTGTTGCAAATACTCTTGTAACATTGTTTTTGATCGTTGCGATGAAGCTTCATCGTGATTTCAAATTCAAGTACGTTACTAAAGAGTGCGTCATAAATCTGTTAAAATACAGCGTTCCGATGATCCCGACGACGGTTTTTCTTTGGGTAAACAGCGTTGCAAACAGATTTATGGTTGCTCATTATTGCGGCGATGATGTAAACGGAATTTTTGCTGCTGCCTATAAAATACCGACTGCGATCACTTTGTTGACTACGGTATTCACCGAAGCGTGGCAGCTTTCCGCTGTTACAGATGCAGATGATAACGATAGGGGAGCGTTCTATTCAAGCGTTTTCAAAAGCTATCTTGGACTCATGTTCATGGCAGGTTCTGCGCTCGTGGCGTTTTCAAAAGTGTTTACTGTCCTTTTGATGGATGCATCGTATTACGATGCGTGGCAGTATATGCCAACTTTGATAATAGCAACCGTTTATCTCGCTTTGGCAACGTTTCTCGGCAGCGTTTATCTTGTTAAGAAGAAGAGCGTGTTGTCGCTCCTTACTTCAATGGCAGGCGCTGTTGCAAATATCGGCGTAACGTTTATTATGATACCGTATTTGCTTGACATCGCAGACCCGATAAAAGCTGCTCAGGGTGCTGCATTAGGTGCGATTGCAGGATATGTTTCGGTGTTTGTCATCCGTGCCGTCAACGCGCAGAGTTACGTTAAATTCAACGTTCAGCCGCTGAAGCTGATAATTAATACATTGCTTCTTTGCCTACAAGCATTGATAATGGTGTTTGAAATCAATGGATGGATGTATTATCAAGCGTCGTTGTTTGTTTTAATAGTCTTATTGAATATCAAGCCGATAATTGTCGGAGTAATGCCGATAATCAGAAAAGTTATTTCAAAATTCACTCGATCTGCATAATTTTGACGCAGTATGAGGTTAAAGATGGATAATAGACCTAATTTCCTTTTTATTCTTTCCGATGACCACGGTGCATGGGCTATGGGATGTGCAGGTAATGAGGAATTGAAGACTCCGAACCTTGACAGACTTGCCGATATGGGCGTTAGATTCGAGAACTTCTTCTGTGCCTCTCCCGTATGTTCGCCTGCACGTGCTTCAATAATGTGTGGAAAAATGCCTTCTGCGCACGGTGTTCACGACTGGCTTGCAAAGGGCAACCTTTCCGACGATAAGATCAATGAAGATCTTCTCAAGGCTTACGAGAAAGAAGGCTTGCCTTGGTACTATGCTTGGGGGAAGAGCCAGATTACCGGTGATACCCCGATCCAGTATCTTGCTCCCCACAGAACTATTACCGGAGAAATGGCTAAGGCCGGTTACGAGTGCGCTCTTTCCGGTAAATGGCACATAGGTGACAGTGCTACTCCTCAAGCTGGATACACCTATTGGAAGACCATTGCTCTCGGCGGAGACAACTATTTCTACCCGATGATGCTCGTTGACGGCAAGATCAATATGCTCGAAAACGAGTATGTCACTGACGTTATCACTGATAACGCAATAGAATTCCTTGATTCAAGAGATAAGGAAAAGCCCTTCTATCTTTCTGTTAGTTACACAGCACCGCATTCACCGTGGTCTGCTGTGCATCATAAGAAAGAGTATATAGATATGTACAAGGACTGCCAGTTTGATTCTACTCCGAATCTGCCCCCTCATAATTGGACGAGATTCGGTAAGATCACGCTTGAAGAATGGAACTCGCAGTCGCATCCCGGAATCAGATATTCACAGATGAATTATCCTCCGATTCCCGAAACATGGCAGGAGCACCGCAGAGAAAGCCTTACCGGCTACTATGCCGCTATCAGTGCTATGGACGAGAATATCGGAAGACTTCTCGACAGACTTGAAGAAGAAGGCGTTCTTGAGAATACCGTTATCGTATTTACTGCAGATAACGGTATGAATATGGGTCACCACGGTATCTGGGGCAAGGGTAACGGCACAAAGCCCGTGAATATGTACGATACCTCCGTCAAGGTTCCCGCGATCATTGCAGCTCCCGGCAGATTTGAAGGTCATAGGGTATCGGAAGAGATGCTCAGCCACTATGACCTCTTCCCGACGTTGCTTGACATCGCAGGTGTTGAGAATACACCCGATCCCGAACAGCCCGGCGTAAGCTTCAAGCCTCTTCTTGAAGGCAGCGAAGAGCGTACAAGAGAGAATATAGTCGTATTTGATGAATACGGCCCTTGCAGAATGATCAGAAACAAGGATTATAAACTCGTGCTCCGTTATCCCGGTCCCTGCGAGCTTTATGATCTCAATGCTGATCCCAATGAGTACGATAATCTTTATGATGATCCCAATTATGCAAGCATTATTGCGGATATGGCAAAAGAGCTTGATGGTTGGTTCGCAAAATATGTAAATCCCGATTTTGATGGTAAAATGGAAGCTGTAACGGGTGGCGGTCAGTATGACAGACACAGTTTCGGCGGCAAAGTATAATTATTCTTGATAATAAGGAGAAGAACTATGGCATACTTAACCGATATTGAAATCGCTCAGCAGACAAAGCTGAGTCCTATAACTGAAATCGCAAAAACTGCCGGAATTGACGAAAAGTATCTCGATCAGTACGGAAAGTATAAGGCAAAGATAGACAGAAATCTTCTTGCGGATACTCCCGAAAAGAACGGTAAGTTGGTTCTTGTTACCGCTATCACTCCGACTCCTGCAGGAGAAGGAAAGACAACCACCTCGATCGGTCTTGCCGACGGTCTTCGTAAGATAGGCAAAAAATCTATCGCAGCGCTCCGTGAACCTTCGCTTGGTCCCGTTTTCGGAATCAAGGGCGGCGCAGCAGGCGGCGGATACGCACAGGTTGTACCTATGGAAGACATTAATCTTCACTTTACGGGAGATTTTCACGCTATTGGTGCGGCAAACAATCTTCTTGCTGCTATGCTTGATAACCATATTTATCAGGGCAATGCTCTCAACATTGATCCCCGAAAGATCACCTGGAAGCGTTGCGTTGATATGAATGACCGTCAGCTCCGCGCAATCGTAAACGGACTTGGAAGCAAGGTCAACGGCGTTCCGCGTGAAGATGGATATGATATTACAGTTGCATCCGAGATCATGGCAGTCTTCTGCCTTGCAAACTCGATTACCGACCTCAAGGAAAGACTTTCCCGAATTGTTGTCGGATATACCTATGATGATAAGCCCGTAACTGCGGGCGATCTTAAGGCTGTAGGCGCAATGGCTGCGCTTCTTAAGGACGCCATGAGCCCCAACCTTGTGCAGACTCTCGAGGGTACTCCCGCCCTTGTGCACGGCGGACCTTTTGCCAATATCGCTCACGGATGCAATACAGTTACCGCTACCAAGATGGCTCTCCGCCTTGGCGAGTATTGTGTTACCGAAGCAGGCTTCGGTGCTGACCTTGGAGCAGAGAAGTTCCTTGATATCAAGTGCCGCTATGCGGGACTTAAGCCCGATGCCGTAGTTATTGTAGCCACCATTCGAGCTCTCAAGATGCACGGTGGACTTCCCAAGACCGAGCTTGGCGCGGAAAACCTTGTTGCTCTTGAAGCAGGAATTCCCAACCTTCTTCGCCACGTTTCCAATATCAAGGATGTTTACAAACTTCCTTGCGTAGTTGCAGTCAACAGATTCCCGACCGATACCGACGCGGAGATCAAACTTGTTATTGACAAGTGCTCTGAGCTTGGCGTAAAGGCTGTTCTTTCGACTGTATGGGCGGACGGCGGAAACGGTGCGATCGAGCTTGCCAACGAAGTTGTCAAGCTTTGTGAAGAAGAAAATGAGTTTACATTCAGCTATGAGCTTGAAGGAACTATCGAAGACAAGATCAACGCGATCGTTCGTAAGATTTACAGAGGTGAAGGTGCCACCCTTGCCGCTGCTGCAAAGAAAGAGGCAGACAGACTTACTGCTGCCGGCTACGGCAATCTCCCCATCTGTATGGCAAAGACCCAGTATAGCTTCTCGGACGATATGACAAAGATCGGCGCACCCGAAGGGTTTACCGTAACGGTTCGTGCTCTCAGACTTTCCGCAGGCGCAGGATTCATCGTTGCGCTCACAGGCGACATTATGACAATGCCCGGTCTTCCCAAGGCTCCCGCGGCAGAGCGTATCGACGTCGACGAAACAGGAAAGATCAGCGGACTCTTCTGATTGATCTGAATATAATTAAAGCCGACAGATCGTTTGATCTGTCGGCTTTGTGTTATTCTTCATAAGTAAGATTGAGCAATTTTGAGATCGTTGCAATCTCGTATGGAGGGATCAGTATCTCATAGATAGTTCCCTCATGCGCAATTTGAAGTGAGTAGTGATACTTGTAAAATACAGTACCGTACTGATTTTGTGTCAGCTTATATTTTTTATATTTTTCGGAATTAATAGCGCTGTCTTTGTTCCAGCCTTGGCTTGTAACTTTTTTAGTGATCTTTTCTATCTTAACGAAATCGCTTTTCTTAAATCCCAAAACCATTGTTATATCTGCAAGGAAAATTTTGCTTTCGTTCTGGAAAAGATAGCACTCGACAGTCTGGTATTTGGACATTCCCGAGACAGGGACATCACCGCTTTTTTTCAATTTATAGACATAAACAAAAATATCTATCTTAGGTGCATTGAATGGAATTCCAAGCTGCTGCTTTGCGAGATCTATAGCCTCTTCGCTGTTATTAACGAATTCTTTGAATTCTTCACTGTTGGTGTGTTGCTTTTTCTTAAAAAATTCGTATGCTTGTAATATGCCGAATATGATACCTGAGATAGCAGCGGAGTAAAATGCCCAGGGTGCGTTCTTGAATGCTTCTGAAACGGAAACATCAGCACGTAGTATGCCAACAACCGTTACCATTGCAACAAAGCCTGCTAAAAGGCGAATGATAGACAAAGGAAGCGGCAGACTCATTTTCTTTTCTTGCAAACCTTGCTGGGTGTTTATATCGTCGATTGCTTCTTGTCCGTCAGATGGTATCTGCTTTTCAATAAAACAAGCTCCGTCATACTCTGCTATCTGGCTTTTTAATTTTGCGTTATAAAGAATCCCAAAAACATTTTTCATAACAAGCTCCTAACACTAGAGTGGTTAAATGGTTCACCAAAAATCTGTCTGCTTTGAACCGACTACAATATCATAGCCTTCGGGCATTCTGCCTTTTTCTTCATCCGCTCTTCTGATATGGTCATTGAGTGGCGGATAGAAGGAATATTTGGGCTGTCTTGCGGGACTTTCCTTGGGTTCGGTTTCGATCTCAGTGCAAACGTCGCTTGAAATGTAATCGTCGAGTTTCTGCTTGAGATACATTACTCTTTCATTGCCCTCGTCGTACTTATCAACCGCATCAGGGAAGGAGTCGAAGTAGAAATATCTGTTGCCGACAGCAGAGTAAACGAGCTTGTCTTCACCGGAAGCAACCATATAGATACCGATTGTGCCGTTGCCGTACTGCGAATATACAAGGTCGTGCGAATCGGTCATAAGGTTTACTCCGTCAAAGTCTGCAGGATCATAGTCGATTCCACAAGCAGAAAGAAGCGTGGGGGCAATGTCAACAAGAGAAGCGGGATCCACTCTTATTTCGTGTTCCTTGCCCGGAATCTTGAGAAGGAAGGGGATTCTTGCTGCTGCGTCAAGCATTGTGCGCTTACCCATGGAAGCATAGTCCCCCATCATATCTCCGTGGTCGGAGGAGAACATAATGATCGTATCGTCATAGATGCCCTTTGCCTTCAGCTCAGCGATGATTCTACCGATCTGATAGTCAACGAAGGAAATGCATGCGTAATAATACTGATTGAGCAGCTCAAGACGTCTGGGTGAGATTCCAAGAGCGTCGCAGGTGTACTTGTTGCGAAGCATATCCTCGTAAGAATCGGGATCTTCGGGAACGAAAGGATCGCGAACGTTTTTGCGATACATCTTGTTCCAAGGCGCAGGCGGTGCAAACGGGGGATGCGGGTGAATAAAGGAAGCTACAAGGAAAATGGGTTCTTCATCGGTATCCGCATTCTTGATGAACTCAACGCAGTTGTCGCCTATCCACTGTGTTGGATGCGCTTCTGCGGGAAGCTGGGAAATCTGAGGTATGTAATACATATCAGATCTCTGACCCATATAGTCGAATACGTATTTGTAGGGAGAATTACAGATGAAATTCGTGTAATCATCATCGGGATGAGAAAGCTCCTCCTGTGTGATTCTCTTTTTGAAGCCCATACCGTCATAAAGCACGGGGGAATTGTGCATTTTACCGATTGCACAGGTGTTGTAGCCTGCATCAGTAAAGCGCTTGTAGAATCCCTCACCGTCATAAGCAATGTTGGGATTGTTATTGTTGTTTCCCGTTCTTGCGCAGTATTGTCCTGCCTTCATACAAAGTCTTGCGGGAACGCATACGGGAGACGGGGTATAGCAGCGGTCAAAAACTACTGCTTCGTTCGCGATACTGTCAAGCGCGGGAGTAACGATTTTGTCGTTGCCAAGCGCGTGGATAGTATCCGCTCTTTGCTGGTCTGTAAAGATCATCAGCACGTTTTTGCGTTTCATTTGCTGTTCTCCTTATTTATTTTATTAATAATTTCAATAATTTGATGCGGAGCATCTGCAATATAATCTGCACCTTCCGCTAAAAGATATTCGCGTGTATGAAATCCCCAAGTTACACCGCAAGCGAAAGCGCCTGCGTTCTTGCCGGTTTGCATATCGATTCCGTGATCGCCGATATATATAGTGTCTTCCATAGAAATGTCATAAGTTTTTCCAACGTTTATCAATTCATCGGGATGCGGTTTTAGCACCATACCGGGATGTTCGGATACAGCCATATCGATCAACTCTCCGGGAGCTCCAAAAGCACCGTTAATGATTGACTCCGCGACTCGCTGACTCTTATTTGTCACGATAGCGGTTTTGATCCCCATAGCCTTAAGTTGGCGCAACATTTCTGTTATTCCTTTGTAAGGCTCGGTCAGATAAAATGCGTTCTTTTCGTATCTACCAAGCCAATCATTGACCATATCGTCAAGCATATCCGGATTGGCATTCCTGGCGTTAATGAGATTTGTCATAAGTTTTCTCGCACCACCGCCGGCGAGGTGTCTGTAGTCATCAACCGCAAAGGGCTCAAGGCCAAATTCTTTAAGTGTTTCGTTCGCAAAATGCGCAATCGAGGCAAGTGAATTTATCGTGGTACCGTCAAGATCGAAAATACATAATTTAATCATTATTAATCTCCATTTGCGATTATGCTATTATTATATACTATTTTTGCGTAAAATTCAAGTATTAATTATTTATACTTGCAATTTTCTTAAATTTATAGTATAATTTAATAAAATAATTGGAGGCTTGAGATGAACGAGCTTAACCTTAAACATAATATAAACGTAGACATTTCGATGTATAATGCGAACGGTCATTTTACAATATCCGCATATCAAAGAATGATAATGGGAATGATAGAAGAACATCTTGACGAATTGAAGCTGGGTGAGAAATTTTTAATGGAAAATCACGGCATTTCGTGGGTACTTTTGTCAACCTCGATCGAATTGCGTCGACATATCAAACCGACAGAAAAACTGATTGGTACCACATGGCACGCGGGTGGAAGAGTTCCTTCATTCAGAAGAGATTTTAATTTCAAGGATGAGAGCGGAGATGTCGTTGCTGTTGGCGCAACTGTTTCGACTCTGTTTGAAACCGAGGCAAGAAAAATATGCTTGAATAAAGAGAAGTTAGCCGTCGTTGATCTTGAATCACACGAGCCGGTTCTCGAAGGTCTTGAAAGAAGATTAAAGATCAACTCACCTGCGGTTGTTGTGGAAACACGAAAAGTTCGTCCCAGTATGACAGACGGTGTTGGTCACGTGAATAATACACGCTACGGAGATTTCGTATATGATGCAATGACCGATTCCGAAAGAGTTAGACTCGGTAATCTCAAAAGAATTGACGTTTGGTTCAATTACGAATTGCTTGCGGGCGATGAATTCGAGATCATTAAATCTTGCGAGAACGATGACATTATATGCTTTAGTGGAAGAAAACTCAGCGCAGACAAGAATTCTTTTGACGTAAAGTTAACATTTCTGACGGAGAAAACGATATAATATTTTTGAAAGATCATGACAAACAATAAATACACTTTTTTGAATGGAATAAATTCCCCAAGCGATCTCCGCGAATTTGATCGCGAGAATACGGCGATACTTGCAGAAGAGATAAGAGATTATCTGATTCAAAATGTCAACGAATGCGGAGGGCATTTAGCCTCAAATCTGGGAGTTGTCGAACTGACACTTGCGCTTCACAGAGTATTTAATACCCCCGAAGATAAGATTGTCTGGGATGTAGGCCACCAAAGCTACGTGCATAAATTGGTAACCGGAAGAAGGGAAGAGTTCAACTCACTTCGCACCCCCGGCGGCCTTTCCGGATTTACCAAGAGATCTGAAAGTGAATATGATCCTTTTGGAGCAGGTCATAGCTCGACATCAATTTCTGCCGCTCTTGGTATTGCAGAAGCGGAAAAACTAAAAGGCGGAGATGCTTACACTGTTGCCGTTGTCGGCGACGGTGCATTTACCGGCGGAATGATTTATGAGGCTCTGAACAATTGCGACAGAACCGAAGGGCTTAAGCTTATCATTGTCCTTAATGAAAATGAGATGTCTATCTCAAAGAATATAGGCAGCATTGCAAAGACGATTTCAAAGCTCCGCACAAGCCCCAAATACTTCAAAACCAAAGAGGCCACAAGAAGCTTTTTGGCAAAAATCCCCTTTGTCGGGAAACCGCTGGTTTCCTTTATAGTAAGGTGCAAAAAGACCATTAAAAATATCCTTTACGGCTCAAATTATTTTGAAAATCTTGGCCTTTACTATATCGGACCGATCGACGGTCATGATATTGGCGAACTCGAAGATATGCTTGCAGAGGCGAAGAAATGCAATCAATGTGTGCTTGTACATGTCAAGACTCAAAAGGGAAGAGGCTATGCTCCGGCTGAAGAACGCCCTGATAAGTACCATTCAGTTGCACCGAAAGATGCTGAGCCTGCAGGCGGCTTTTCGCAGGCGTTTGGAAAGACAATTCTTCAGTCAGCAACCGAAGATGAACGTATTTGTGCTATTACAGCTGCGATGGGACGCGGAACTGGACTTTCTGAATTCGAAAAGCAACATCCGGATAGATTCTTTGATGTCGGAATAGCCGAGGAACACGCCGTTACATTCGCTGCAGGACTTGCTGCCGGAAACATGATTCCCGTGTGCACAATATATTCTACTTTCCTACAGAGAGGTTACGATAACATTCTGCATGATGTGGCTCTTCAGGATCTTCCGGTAATCTTTGCAATCGACAGAGCGGGGCTGAATCCCTCTGACGGTGCAACTCACCACGGAATTTTTGATGTGTCCTTCCTGTCTGCAATTCCCGAGATGACGATATTTACCCCCGCTACTTACGAGGCTCTGGAAAGATCCTTTAAGTGTGCAGTTACACTTGGAAAACCGTCTGCAATCAGATATCCTAACGCAGTAGAGGACGAAATTGTAAGATCTGCATTTTACGGCGGTGAAGTATATGACGATATTTCTGTCAGAAGCTTTGCGTTGAACGATGTAACGGACAATGTCATTATCACGCACGGCAGAATGGCGTCTACCGCTCTTGAAGCTGCCGCACAGCTTATGGATTCGGGAATTACTTGCGCAATACTCCTATGCGAATTTATCAAGCCTTACGATGCATTGGCCGATATTATCTCCGAGATGTTGCCGTACACGGTGAAGAATATTGTATTTCTTGAAGAAGAGATCCTCTCAGGGGGCTTTGGCATGAACCTTTCGTTTGAGCTTCGCCGCAGAAGAATATTGACGAGGGCAAGACATAAGATAATTGCAGTTGACGATAATTTTGCAGTCCCCGAAAGAGGCGAAAATGTTTGGCAAGCTGCAGGAGTAGATCCTTCTACTGTCGCAGAAACGATTATCGAAATGATTGAAGCATATAAATAAATAATAAGACCTCTTGAGTGCATTAAACACACAAGAGGTCGCTTTTTATACTGATAGTGTTATTCCCAGATTCCCGAGTGTCGAGTGAAGGGTAGAGGCGGAAAGAAGAAGTTTGTTCTTTTCGTTTTCATTTAACGGTATTTCAAGTATTTCTTCGATGCCGTTTTTACCGATAACGCAAGGAACTCCCAAACAAATTCCATTTACCCCATACTGTCCATCGAGAAGTGCAGAAACCGGAAGTATAGCGCGTTCATCTCTGACAATTGCTTCAACGATCCTGCGTACAGCTTCTGCAATGGCATAGTAGGTTGAGCCTTTAGCGTTGATTATTCTGTATGCGGAATCACGAACGTCTTCGAAGATTTCTTCAAAAGTACTCTCATTGCAACTATCGGAACACTTGTGGCAAAATGAAGAAATATCAATACCCGAGACGTTAGCGCTGCTCCAAACGGGAAGCTCGCTGTCGCCGTGCTCACCGATGATGAAGGTATGAACGTTTCTTGGGTCAACCTGCAATTCATTGCCCATAAGTTGCTTCAAACGAGCAGTATCAAGAACAGTTCCCGAACCCAAGACCTTTTTACTGTCATACCCGGACATAGCAATAGTTATATAAGTTAAAATATCTACAGGGTTGGTAACCACAAGAATTATGCCGTCGAAATCTGTCTTTTTCAGGTTACCTATTATACTGGAAAATACTTTTGTATTGCGCTGTAAAAGATCAAGCCTTGTTTCCCCTTGTCGCTGCGAAACCCCGGCTGTTATGATGACTATACCGGCATCGGACAGATCATTGTAATTACCGGCGTAAATATCACTTGGTGAGTTGAAAGGGATACCGTGAGCTATATCTTCTGCTTCCCCCGCAGCTTTGACTGCGTCTACATCTACAAGAACTATTTCGGTAAATAGTCCCGAAATCATAAGGGTGTAAGCGGTTGTGGCACCAACGTTACCGCAACCGATTACACCGCATTTTTTATAATTGTGCATTGCAAATTACCTCCGAAATAATTTCGGAATTAGTATTTGCAACTTGGAGAAATTTATTATTAATTATTTACCCAACCGCGCGAGCGATCAACCGCTTTATGCCAATCGTTAATCAAAGACATTCGCTTAAGAATATCCATATCCGAATCAACTACTGTGTCGATCGATCGGTTAGATATAATGCTGCTCGTTGAAGATATCGCATCAACACCCAATCCCGCAAGATACGCAGCGCCGAGTGCCGTGGTTTCAATACACGACGGACGGAGAACTTTCTTTCCGAGAAGGTCGGCTTGAATCTTCAATAGGAGGTTGTTTGCAGATGCACCGCCGTCAACATTCAGAGCATCAAATGTAATTCCGGATTCGGATTGCATTAAAGCAAGTACGTCATAAGTCTGGAACGCCATGGAGTCAAGAACCGCACGAACAATGTGAGCTCGAGTAGTTCCGCGGGTCAATCCCGAGATAGAGCCTCTTGCATAAGGATCCCAATAAGGAGCGCCGAGTCCGACAAATGCGGGAACAAAATATACTCCGCCGCTGTCGGATACAGTCGAAGCAATTTCCTCGGTTTCTGCTGCGTGCTTGACCAATCCAAGACCGTCGCGAAGCCACTGTACAGCTGCGCCGCAGATGAAAACAGAACCTTCAAGAGCGTAATATACCTTGCCATCGAGTCCCCATGCAATGGTTGTAACAAGTCCGTTCTTTGAGAATACCGGCTTTTCGCCTGTATTCATCAGTAAGAATCCGCCAGTGCCGTAAGTGTTCTTCGCATCACCGGGATTATAGCAGCACTGCCCGAACAGGGCGGCCTGCTGGTCGCCGGCAACTCCCGCTACGGGAATGCTACCACCGAATAATTCGGGCGCGGTATAACCAAAGATACCCGATGAAGGCATTACTTCGGGCAAGATCGATGCAGGAATATCAAACACCTCAAGAAGTGTCTTATCCCATTCGAGATCGTTGATATTGTATAGCATCGTTCTTGACGCATTTGAGTAGTCGGTGGCGTGAACCTTTTTACCCGTCAGATTGTATATAAGCCAAGAATCAACAGTGCCGAAGCAGAGCTCACCGTTCTTTGCTCTTTCTCTCGCACCATCTACGTGATCGAGTATCCATTTGATCTTTGTCGCAGAAAAATACGGGTCGAGTACAAGTCCGGTCTTTTCTCTTATCATGTCGGTAAGTCCCAGACGTCTGAGCTCATCGCAATAGTCCGATGTTCGTCTGCATTGCCATACGATTGCGTTGTATATGGGCTTACCGGTGTTTTTGTCCCAAATGATCGTTGTTTCACGTTGATTGGTTATACCGATTGCGCATATATCGGAATATATCAACCCCGCCTTTTTAATAGCGTTTTGAGCAACCGTTAGCTGTGTGTTCCAAATGTCATCGGGATTGTGCTCAACGTATCCTTCGCTCGGGAAGATCTGCGGAAATTCAAGCTGATCCATCGAAATGATCTTTCCGTTAAGATCAAATATTATAGCTCTGGAACTTGTTGTTCCTGCATCGAGTGCAAGTAAGTATTTGGACATAGCTGCCTCCAAAGAAATATTGTTATCTATATTTTATCAAAAAAAATCCTTACCGTCAAGCGGTAAGGATAAATTTATTAAAATTAATTGTTTTCTATGCTTATGTATTCAAGATTACGGATAACTTCCGATATCTTGTTTGATATTATTGCGGGGGAGAGAAGATTGGCTCTGTATGACGGTACACCTTCGGAATACAGTGCATTTGCAGATTCCGAAATAAACAAATTTATGATTGCAATAATTTTTGTGCAGTTTTTTGCTATCCCAAGATAATGCGCCGATGTACGGTTGCTTTCGTTTGAGGAAGCGTGCGACTGAAGAGATATGGCTCTGCAATCAAGAACATCTTCTTTGTCACGGTTCAACATCGATGCGTATATTGCAAGCTTGGATTCGTTGTAGATCTCCATAAATGATGCAGAACACGCGCGCATTTGAGCGGAAGTTTCACCGAGGGTCATCAAGGACTTCGAGATTACATTCAAATTGGTGCTTATAGCTTCGATAGCAAATGAAAGATCTGAACGCATATCATCCGTGGTTTCTTGTTTGAAAGAGAACATAAATTCCCTTAAATAACCTTTGCGCCCCCAAATGTCTACCAAGGATTTGAAAGAACTTGTAATTTTTTCTTTAGCCCAATAAGCCTCACGGCAGGATTCTTCTGCTTCTGAACGTATCTGCACATAATTCAACTCAACGTTTGAGAGCCTTCTCATCAGCTCGCTGTTTGCGTTTCTGAGGCGCATAAATTCAGCGACTGTTTGCAAAGCCTTTTCGTTCAGGGGAACTGTGCATATATTTTCGCGAAAAAGTCTTTCGGACAATGCTTGTAATGTTTCTGAAGTGTACATAAGTCAACCTTCTTTTAATTGTTAAAAAGCGGGGCTTTCGCCATGAAGCGCAAGCCCCGCTTTTCGGTGATGGCATTCCGCCGATCAGCGAATATCAACGGTTACTTTCTTGCCGGTGGAGGCAGAGGCAGCCTTGACAACAGTTCTGATTGCTTTTGCGATCTTACCGCCGCGGCCGATAACCATACCCATCTCATCGGGAGCAACACTGAGGGTGAACTCAATGTTGTTACCGTTTTCGTTACGAACTACCTTGACCTCGTCGGGAGTATCAACGATAGCACTAACGATGTCTACAAGAAGCTTTTCGAGATCCATCTTGCACCACTCAATTACTCAGTGATGCCGGCCTTCTTCAAAAGAGCCTTAACGGTCTCGGTGGGCTGTACACCCTTGGAGAGCCAATCCTTAGCCTTGTCAGCGTCGATCTTGATCTCGGAGTTTCCAAGAGGATTGTAGTAACCGATCTCATCGATGAAGCGACCGCCTCTGGGGCTGCGCTCGTCAGCAACGATTACACGATAGAAGGGCTGCTTCTTTGCGCCAGCTCTGCGAAGTCTCATTTTTACCATTTTTGTTTTTCTCCTTTTGTATGTTTTTTAAATTTTATTCTATATTATGAATCCCGTTAAAAAGGGAATTTCATCTTTTTGCCACGGCGTTTACCGCCCATGGATGTGAATTGCTTCATAAGCTTTTTGACCTGTTCAAATTGCTTGAGAAGTCTGTTTACCTCTTCGACACTCGTGCCGCTTCCGGCTGCAATTCTTCTTTTCCTCGAAGAATTGAGAATCTCGGGCTTTGCGCGTTCGCGAGGAGTCATGGATTTGATGATCGCTTCGGTTCTGCCGAGAGCTTTTTCGTCGATTTGCGCATCTTTGAGCGCAGAGGTGTTTACTCCCGGCATCATGCCGAGAAGCTGTTCCATACTGCCCATATTCTTGATCTGCTCGAACTGCTCGAGATAATCGTCAAGAGTAAAGGACTGATCGCGCATCTTCTTTTCGAGTTCTGCTGCCTTTTTATCATCGTAAGCTGCTTCGGCTTTTTCAATGAGAGAAAGCACGTCGCCCATACCGAGGATTCTGCTTGCCATACGGTCGGGGTGGAAAGGCTCGATAGCGTCGATCTTTTCGCCTACACCAATGAATTTGATGGGCTTGCCGGTAACGTATCTTACCGAGAGAGCTGCACCGCCTCGGGTGTCACCGTCAAGCTTTGTAAGAATTACGCCGGTAATATCAAGAAGATCATTGAAATGTTCTGCAACGTTTACCGAGTCCTGACCGATCATGGAGTCGATGGTGAGAAGGATCTCGGTGGGTTCGACTTTCTCTTTGATGGAACGAAGCTCTTCCATAAGCACTTCGTCAATATGAAGTCGACCTGCGGTATCGATAAATACCATATCGCAGAAGTTGTCTTTTGCGTATTTAAGACCTTCTTGTGCGATCTTTACGGGGGAAACATCGGTTCCCATTGTAAATACAGGAACGTTTATCTGTTCTCCGAGTATTTGAAGCTGCTTGATAGCCGCGGGACGGTAGATATCGCAAGCAACAAGCAACGGACGTTTGCCCTGCTTTTTGTACATTGCCGCAAGCTTGGCGGCGTGTGTTGTTTTACCTGCACCCTGAAGACCGCACATCATAACAACGGTCGGCGGTGTGGACGAAATTGTAAGCTTTGCCTGAGAGCCGCCCATAATAGCGGTCAACTCTTCGTTAACGATCTTTACGATTTGCTGCGCGGGAACAAGGGATTCGAGAACCTCGCTTCCAACAGCCCTTTCTGTAACTTGTTTAACAAATTCACGTACAACTTTGAAGTTGACATCGGCTTCAAGAAGGGCAAGCTTAATTTCACGCATACCGACTTTGACATCCGCTTCGGTAAGTTTACCTTTGTTGCGGAAATGTTTGAAAGCGGCTGTGAGCTTATCGCTTAAGCTTTGAAACATAAAATAGCCTCCTGTCGATGTTTAATTTTCGATGATACTGCGTATTTCGGACAGTATCTCAAGAAGAGAAGCATCATCCTTGCTTTCTTTGATAATTGACTCGGCACGGTCGGTGCATTCGCACAAAAGCCTGAACTTTTTTGCCATTCCGAGCTTTTCTTCGAAAAGAAGCAGTTCATCTCCCGCTTTTTTGATAAGGTCGCGAGCACCTTGACGTGTGATTCCAAGCGCATCGGCAATCTCGGAAAGTGACATATCCTCGTTGTAATACATATCAAGGACTGTGCGCCGTCTTTCGTTCAGCATTTCACCGTAAAAGTCGAGAAGATAGCCTATTTCGAGCGATTTCTGAAACATATTTTCCTCCATGAAACGGTGTAAAGTAAAATGCTTTACAGATTATATCACAAGTCGATCTTTTTGTCAATAGGTTTTTGTGAATTTTTCAAAATATTTTTTCGCAATTTTGCTTATTTAATATTAAATTAAAATATATTCATATATTTACTTGACAAAATCTAAAAATACGGTTATAATTAATATGTATAACTATACGGAGGTGAAAAAAATGACAGTAACTAAGGACTCCATCATCGGCGACATCCTTGATCATGATGTTGAAACCGCGCAGTTCTTCCTTGCAATCGGCATGCATTGTCTTGGCTGCCCCTGTTCTCGTGGCGAGAGCATCGAGCAGGCTTGCGCTGTTCACGGCACAGACGCTGACGCGCTTGTAAAGTCGATCAACGAATTCCTTGCATCCAAGGGCAACTGATCCCAATGATTCGGCTGCCGCAAATGCGGCAGCCGGGATCAAAATTCAACTTAAAGAGTAATTATTTATGGATAAATATAAAATTGTAGATCTGAGGCTTGCTGTTGCCGCATCTTTTGGCAGACCCGGCAAAAGAGTGGCTGATATCGGAACCGATCACGCCTCGCTTCCGATATTTCTTGTCGGAAACGCTATTACCGACAGCGCACTGGCGTGTGACATCAATATCGGTCCGATAAATGCTGCGAAGAAAAATATTGCAGCCGCAGGTCTTTCTGATAAAATCAAAACCAAGCTCACTGACGGACTTGAAGGCATAGCCGATTTCGAGCCCGAAGATATATATATTCTTGGAATGGGCGGAGAGCTTATCTGGCGAATTATTGAGAATTCGGAATTACCGCGTCGTGAAGGTGTCCGTTTGATACTGCAGCCCATGACTCACGCACATGATCTTCGCCAAGGCCTTTACAGCAACGGTTTTAATATTGTTGATGAAACACTTACTCGCGACCGCGACAGAGTATATCAAATAATAGTTGCGGAATATGACGGAGTTGTTCGTTCCGCGAGCCAAGCGGAATTATGGCTTGGCAAGCTGAATATTGCCAAGGGTGGCATAGAGCTTGTTGATTTGGCAAAGCTGTATGCCTCGGCACTTGATAAGAAGATCAAAGGCTACGCTGAAGCGGGCAAGACAGACCACGAAACTTCTGCGCTTTACGAAGCATTCAATGAAATAGCAGGGAGCGGAAAATAGCTATGACACTAATTGAATTATATAATCATCTTGAATCATTATTACTGCCGCTCGATATTGAAGGAATTGACAGCGATGGCATACATGTGTTGCCTGATCCTGACCGTCAAGTAAAGAAGGTCTTGATCGCCCTTGATCCTTACGAAACGGCAGTTAATGCTGCTATTGATGGTGGATACGATCTTTTGCTTACACACCATCCGCTTTTCTGGGGGGAACCTGTTCCCAATACGCCGCCCGAAAGATGGTACAACAAACTTTTAGAAGCCAAAGTCGCATCATTTTCCTTTCACATAAGGCTTGATAAAGCTATCGGTGGAGTCAATGATATTTTGGCGCGTTTGTTGGAACTCGAAGTTATTGAGCCTTTTGATGATCCCGAAATTCCCGCAATCGGAAGAATCGGTACATTAAAAAATGAAATGACCGAACGTGAGCTTGCAGAGTTTGTCAAATCTAAGCTTGATGCTCAAAGTGTTACCTACACTCTGTTGCCCGATGGCAGAAAGATCAAAAAAGTTGCAGTTCTTGGCGGTTCGGCATCCGATGCAATCGCTACCGCAGCGGAAGCCGGTGCCGATGCTATTGTTGGCGGTGAATTCAAGCATCATACCTATGGATATGCTGCTGTTGAAGGCGCGGGACGAGGAATCGCTTTGATTGAAGCGGGACATTACCACACCGAAGCACCTGTTTGTGAAAGACTGCGCGAGCTTGTACTTGAAGCTATTCCCGCAGCTCAAGTCGATATTTTAGCTTGCAATAACACATTAGTTTTATAAATTTTGGAGGAATAATTATGACATACGTAATCTCTAACCCTCACGGTTCTTATACACAATTTGTCAGATTGCTTGAAGTGATCGATTTTTCAAAGAATGACGTTATGTTCGTTCTCGGCGACATCGTCGACTACGGCAGCGAGCCTATGGATCTTCTTTGCGATCTTTCTTTCAGAGAAAATATCTGGGCTATTTCGGGTGAGCATGACAGACTCGCATACAGAATGCTTAAGGGCTTCGACGATATGCTCAAAAACGGCGGAACACCCGATGCGGATTATATTGCCGAAATGACTGAATGGATGGCAAACGGCGGCAAGAGCACCCTTGATACCTTCAGAACCCTCGACAACGAGATGAGGGAAGGCGTTCTTGAGTACCTCGAAGATCTTCCTGCCTATGAATTAATGACCGCAGGAGGCAAGGAGTGGCTTCTTGTACACTCCGGTATTGATGGCTACGATCCCGATGTTGATTTTGAGGACTATGAAGCCGATGCATTTTCTGCTGACGAATGCCTTAGAAAAATCGACGGTTATACAGTAGTTTGCGGACACGCACCTACAACTGAAAACTATTCTTGTGACGGAAAGATCTACAAGGGCGATGGCTTTGTAGCAATCGACTGCGGCGCAGGTCGCGGCGGTAAGCTTGCTTGCTTCTGCCTTGATAACGGTGAGGAATACTATGTCTGATATCAAAAAGAATGATATCGTTGAACTTGATATTACTGCAGTCAGCAATCTCGGTTACGGCGTTGGAAGAACATCGGACGGAAAAGTCGTCTTTACTCCCGGAACCGTAACAGGAGAGAGAGCTGAAGTCAAGATCATCAAGATCACAAAAGGTTATCTCGTAGGTAAACTGCAAAGAATTCTCACAGCTTCGCCTTTACGCGATTCCGGAAACGAATGTACTGCTCCCGCTACTTGCGGCGGTTGTGCATACAGATTTATTAACTATGAGCACGAGCTTGAATTGAAAAAGCAGAATGTGCGCTCTGAATTCGACAAGGCAGGGCTTCAACCCGTTACCGTTCTTGATACAGCATACGTGCGTGACGGCGACGGAAATGCCGTTGTATGGCATTACAGAAATAAGGCACAATATCGCTTTGCTAAAGTCGGCGATAAGGTTACAGCGGGATTCTACGCTTCGGGAACACATCGTGTTATCGGTAACGAAGCCTGCCCGCTTCAGCCTCCGATATTCGGTGAGATCGCGCAGACTGTATGTAACTTCGCCGAGAAATATAATATTTCCGTTTACGATGAAGTGAGTGGAAAAGGGCTTCTTCGCCATTTGTATATCAGAAGCGGCGCGGGTGATAACGGGGAGATATGTGTTTGCCTTGTTATCAACGGCAAGGACTTTCTGTACTCCGAAAGCTTCGTTGATCTGTTGACTTATAAATTCAGCAGAATCGTCGGCATTGTAATTAATATAAACCAAATGAATTCAAACCTCATTCTCGGAAATGAGTACAAGACTCTTTGGGGCAAATGCGGAATATCCGACGTTTTCTGCGGTGTGGAACTCGATGTTTCACCCGCGGCGTTCTATCAAGTCAACCACGATGCCGCAGAACTGCTTTGCAAAACCGCCGCTGACATTGCCGATCTTAAAGGTGACGAGCACCTTCTTGACCTCTATTGCGGTATCGGAAGTGTTGGCCTTTCGATGGCGCATCGTGTTCGCAGATTGACGGGCGTAGAAATCGTTCCGCAAGCAGTCGAATGCGCGATCAAAAATGCCGAAAGAGCCGGTATTGCAAATGCCAAATTTGTTTGCGCGGATTCTGCTGACGGCGCCGCAGACATTCTTGCCAAAGCCGACGAACTCCCCGATATTGTCGTCCTCGATCCCCCGAGAAAAGGCTGTGCACCGGAACTTCTCGATTCACTTAACAATGCAGGCATCAAAAAGATAGTATATATCTCTTGCAATCCCGCAACTCTCGCACGTGACTGTTCACATCTCGCACAACAAGGTTGGAATATCGGAGAAGTGCATCCGGTCGACCTTTTCCCGCGAACGGGGCATGTCGAGAGCGTTGTTCTTTTGCAGAAAGAGAAATGATTCACCATATGAAACTTCATCCAGCTCCTTTTGAAATGATAAAGAGCGGTAAAAAGACAATTGAATTGCGTCTGTATGATGATAAGCGTCAAAAAATCAAAGTCGGTGATGAGATTGTTTTTACGAATACGGTTACCGATGAAAAACTACCAACACGTGTTCTGAAACTGCATCATTTTGATTCTTTCGAGGAATTGTATAAATTCTTACCTTTATTGCAATGCGGATATACAAGTGAGAATGTCGTGATGGCGACACCTACTGATATGGAGCGGTATTATTCTGTGGAAGAACAGGATGCATACGGCGTAGTTGGTATCGAACTATGCTATTTAAAGATTTAGAGAGGACTTTAGAAAGTGAATTTTCGATAAGTTTTTATCGCGAAATTTACAATAGCTCTTGTGAAATTGTAAAATTGGAGAATGCTATATGGAAAACAACAACAAATTTTCGAGCTCTGTTACAAGTTTGGTAAATAAAGCTACGGGAATAGGAAAGAAAGCTGCTACTGATATTTCAATAGGAGCCAAAAACATTTCGGAGTATACCAAAAAGGCTTTGGAAGAGCAACGTAGAAAAAAGTATAATCCGCTATTTCCTGATGCGTATTTATCTGATGCATTTAGATTACCCAAGGTGATTGAGATAGTGGATGCTTCAGTTAGAGCTAACATTGATGTTTGTGATGGCGCGATAGGATGGACGGATAAAATCAATGATGTAGAAGTGTTGCATATTTATGATTCCTATGTCGTTGACAGCGGTCTGTCTTTTGTACCGTACGCTAAATGTGATACCATTTACTGTGTGGATAATTTTAACAAAAATCTGTTTATTAGCATAGAAAATATTTTTGAACGTGCTACTAATGAGAAATTAGCAGAATTAGAGAATATTGCATATTCACTTGGTGCGAAAAGTTGTTCAGTGGAAATAATTGAATCGAGTTCTGAGTCTAATATCGGAAAACTTGGAAGTTCAGTAAAGTCTGCTAAACTCTCTGCAAGCGAAGATGTATCATTGAGTTCAAAAACTCGAAAAGAAAACAGAGGAACTACGGTTTCGTATTTCGAGGGCAATAACACGCCCAAAGAACCTACTCTTAAATGGTTCGCTTATGATGACAACATTAATAATTTGATTTCAATGCGTTGTTCCGGAAATAATTCTATAAAGTCGAAGGTTTTAGAATTCAAAGGTTCAGCGTCAGCAACAATGTCACAGAAAACAGCGTGCGTGATTGATTCTCTTTTAAAAGTTAAGGGTAGTATGTCATACGAGAAGCAAGCGGTTAAAGAACATAGCAGCAAATTGATTTTTGCGATTGAGTTTTAACAATGATAAATAATAATTATGACATCGCCGTTTGCGGCGGTGGCTTTGGCGGAATTTCTGCCGCACTTGCTGCGGCAAGAGAAGGAAAGAAAGTAATTCTTTTTGAAAAAGAATACATACTTGGCGGTCTTGGTACTGCCGGATTGGTAACTATATATCTGCCGCTATGTGACGGAGTAGGCCATCAGGTCTCTTTTGGCATAGCGGAAGAACTATTGCGCCTTTCTATCAAATACGGCGCAGAAGCAAAATATCCCGAAAACTGGCTTGACGGTATCGGAACAAAAACGGCTGATGACAAGCGTTTTCAGGTTCAATATAACGCGCAGGTCTTTGCGATCCTTGCCGAACAGCTTTTGACGGAATCAGGTGTTGACATTCTTTACGGAAGCTATGTAGTTGACACTTCTGTTATTGACGGTAAGATCAAGTCGCTGTTTGTCGAGAATAAATCGGGACGCACAGAGTACTGCGTTAATTCCGTTGTAGATTCCACAGGTGACGCCGATATTGCTAAATTTGCCGGTGCGCCGACAGAAACCTATAAGCTCGGAAATCTGCTCGCCGCTTGGTATTATTTTACCGATGAAAGCGGATACAAGCTCAAGATGCTCGGTGGTTCCAAGATCCCGAAGAAACTCCCCGAATGTGAAAAAAAGCGCGAGATGTACGCGAAGAGATATGCGGCACTTGAAGCCGAAGAGCTTTCGGAAATGACTCTGTCCTCCCACGATCAGATACTTTATGATTGGCTTGAACGCAGAAAGACGAATCCGAATGCGGTCATTTCAACTATCGCAACAATTCCGCAGGTGCGAATGACCCGAAGGATTGTCGGGGATTATACCCTTACCTATGACGAAATGCATACCCGTTTTGATGATTCCATCGGTATGGTTTCCGATTGGCGCAAGCGAGGCCCGATATTCGAGGTCCCGTTCAGGACACTTCATAATTCCTGCATCAAGAATCTGATCATGGCTGGAAGATGTACCTCTGTTGATGACGAGTTGTGGGACGTTATGCGAGTGATTCCTTGCTGTGCCGTCACAGGTCAGGCGGCAGGAATCGCGGCTTCGATAACAGATGATTTTTCGTCAATAGATATTGCGGAGCTTCAAAGAAAGCTTGAAGCCAATGGAGTTGTTATTCACGAAGAATCGATTATTTAAGGATGTTTGTTATGAAGAAAATACTTAAATTTATTGGGAAATTAATTATGTTTGTAATTATCGGTATTCTCTCACTGTTTCTTGTGACTATCATAGGTCTTAACATTGCAAAGCACTTTATTTACAGCGATTATTATTCTATCAAAAACGATGTATGCAAGAATCCCGGTCTGAACGACGGATTCGTTTGCCAAGGCATAGCAGTGAGTGAAGAAGACAACGTGATTCTTGTTTGCGGATATATGAAGGATAAAACGAATTCAAGGATCTACGTTACAGATTTTGATAGCAACTCTTATTACGTTGAGCTTACCCGTGATGGGGAGAAGTACACGGGTCACGCGGGTGGACTTGCAATTACCGGTGACACAGTCTATATTGCAAACGCAAAAAAGATCTATTCTTTCCCGCTCGAGAGTGTTCTCTCCGCAAGTAACGGAGATATAGTTGATATCGGCTCGGGTACAAAGGTAAATACTAATGCATCCTTTGTTTATACCGATGAAGAGTATCTTTACGTTGGCGAATTCCACGACGGTGGAAAATACGTGATCGAAAATCACGAGCACGAAACGGCAGAGGGAACGCACTATGCGATATGCACAAAATATGCGTTGAGAGACCTTGAAACTCCGATAGCGGTTTATACTCTGAGAAACAATGTGCAAGGTATCTGCTTCACTCCAAACGGAAAGGTCGTTTTGTCAACCTCATATGGATTGACAGACACGATTTATTATGTTTATGATCTCGATTCCGCTGCGGATTCGGGCTTGACATTTGATGGTGCACCCGTGTATTATCTCGATGACCTCGAAAAAGAGATCCACGGACCTGCAATGGGCGAGGATCTTGATTACTTTAATGGCAGAATCATAACTCTTACCGAAAGTGCGTCTCAAAAGTACATATTCGGTAAATTCTTTGGTGCGACAAAGATCGTTGGCTTAAAAATAGATTGAGGAAGACATTATGAGAAAAGTTACCGATTATGTAATTGTAATATCTGATAACGCTTCGGAAAACGAGCGCAGAGCAGCGGCGTTCATTCGCGACAATGTTCGACTAGTTTGCGGGAAGATCCTACCCATAATTAACGATACCGAAGAGCCTCGCAATAACGAAATAGTCGTTGGTGAAACTAGCAGAGAACAACTTGACGGTTTAGTTTTCAAGCGTTACAGAGACTCTATGACGGGCGGAATCTGGGAATATGTAATCAAAGCTGTCGGTGATAGATTATATCTCACAGGTCTTGGTTGCGCGCCTGAGAGCGAGGGAGCGTATACGTCTGCATACAAGCATCTTGACGACGGAAAAATCGGCACGGTCATGGCCGCCTATCATTTCGTCGAAGATATTCTCGGTTACGATTTCATTTACAGTTCGTATATTGATATTCCGATTAATCCCGATATAATGATTCCCGAAAGTTATCATTATGAGTTTACAAGAGAAGCCTTGAGAGCGAAGGATCCGATTCTGTACGAAGGCGCGGCATTCTATACTCTCCACGGCGCAGAGGAGCTCCATTGCAATATGGGCGGTATGATCTTCAAATCAAAATCTGGCAAGATTGCAGTCATCGACGGCGGACGTGTTCCCGATACCGATAGATTCATCCGCATTCTGCAAAAGATCAGCGGCAGGGAAGTGCCTCACGTTGATGCTTGGCTTTTCTCTCACTTGCATTGCGATCATTACGGAGTGTATTATACTCTGTGTTCGGATGAAAAGTATCGCGGAAAGGTGACTGTCGGAACATTCTATTGCAATCTTCTTACCGAAGACTTTTACACTAAACTTTCAAGAGAGAAGGTTAATAATGCCGGTATGATCAGATCGGCTATGATTTCTCCTGATTCTCCGACAGGCGCAAAGGTAGTCACCGTAAAGAAAGGCGACATCGTCGCACTTGATGAGATAGAGTTTGAAGTTATTCATGTCCCGGATATTTCTATGGCAGAATATATGAATATGAATGATTCAAGCGTTGTTTACAAGATGACCTATGACGGCAAGCAGACAATGATGCTCCTTGGCGACGCGGAGTGGGTGTGCAGTAACGATCTTGTAGAAAATTGCGCGGGCAAGCTCAAGAGTGATATAGTGCAGGTTGGTCATCACGGGTGCGGAAATGTATCTGCAGAGTGTTATGAGCTAATTGACGCTGACGCCTATATTTGGCCTATCGGTGAAAAATTCTGGTACAGCGATTGCGGCGAAGGTCTTAACACGCACAACACGGGCGTTATCAAAAGCCGCGCGTATATGATGAGAAAAAATCCGAATATGAAAAACGTATATGTGGTAATGGATGATATTATGTCCACTCCATTACCAATGACAATATATTAAGGAGAACCAATTATGAAAGTTTGTATAATTCAACCCTTGTATTCCGCAGATTGGAATGATTCTGAGAAGCTTTTCAAGTGGGAGCTTGATATTATGGATAAATGCGATGAGAGTATGGATCTTATCGTTCTGCCCGAGTCGACTGATGTTCCCGCGTATGCAAAAACTTTTGAACAGCATCGCGAAAGCTACAAGAGATATAATAAGGCTATCCTCGATAAAGCGTCAGAGACCGCAAAAAGATGCAATAGTGTTCTCTTTATCAATGCCCTCTATGATTCATGCAATGGTTTGATTAATACAACTTACGCTTTCGACAGAGAAGGAAATGTCGCAGGACATTATTTTAAGCAGCATCCAACGAACGGAGAAGTGTTCAACCGTCAGCTTGACAGCGAGTATTCTTATGAGTTCTCCGAACCTACATATCTTGATATTGACGGAATCAGATACTGCTTCCTTACTTGTTATGACTTCTATTTCTACGAGAGCTTTGCCAATATCGCTCGCAGACATCCCGACATCATTATCGGATGCTCGCACCAGCGCACCGACAGACAGGATGCGCTCGATATGATCAGCAGATTCCTGGCGTATAACACGAATGCGTACGTCGTCAGATCTTCAGTCAGCATGGGTATGGACTCCGAAATTGGCGGTGGAAGTATGGTCGTTTCCCCAGAAGGAAAGACGCTTGTTGATATGAAGTCGCGCGTCGGAATGGAAATTTGCGAGATCGATCCTTCTAAAAAATACTATAAACCCGCAGGCTTCGGTAATCCCGAAATCGCCCATTTCGAATACATTGAACATGGAAGAAGACCTTGGAAGTACAGACCCGCAGGAAGCGCAATTATGCTGCCTGATAATCTGGCACCTTATCCGAGACTTTGTGCTCACCGAGGATTCAATACCGCTGCTCCCGAAAACAGCTTGCCCGCTTTCGGCGCCGCAGTTGCTCTCGGTGCTCCCGAGATCGAATTCGACTTGTGGGAAACCAAAGACGGTGAGATCGTTTCGATTCATGACAGCAAGCTTGACAGAGTTTCCGACGGAACGGGACGCGTGTGGGATTACACACTTGAAGAGCTTAAACAATTTAACTTCGGTAAGGGATATGACGGAGTATATGACGGCTTGAAGATCCTTACTTTTGAAGAGATCCTGAAGAAGTTCTCGAGCCATGTTATTATGAATATTCATATTAAATCGCACGATAACTTTACCCCCTTGAATGAGGTCTATCTCAAAAAGATCATTAAGTTTATCGATATTTACGATTGCGAAAAGTACGTTTACTTTATGTCAGGAAACGACGAAGTCCTCAAGCAGCTCGGCACTCTTGCGCCTCATCTCAAGAGATGTGTTGGTGCAGGTGCACAAAAAGACCTTATCGTCGAGAGAGCAATTGAGCTTGGATGTGAAATGGTTCAGTTCTTCAAAGAGCACATCACGCCCGAAAAGGTTGAGCTTGCCCATAAGCACGGAATCATTTGCAATTACTTCTATTGCGATGATCCTGAAAAAGCAAATTATTACTTGGATATGGGTATTGATACAATACTTACCAACGATTATCAGCGAATGTATAATGCGCTTTCCGATCGTCTTGGAAAGGGTGCAAATATACCGAGCAATAAGCATTAAAGATTCCGGAAAGGTCCACGCATTTTATGACTGACAAAAAGAAATTATCCTTCGCTTTTATAATTTTGGCGGGAATATGCTGGGGCACATCTCCAATATTCGTGCACTATCTTGCTCCATACGGCTTCACTTCACAGCAAATGACTGCTGTCAGAGGTACCGTATCCTTTATCTTCATGCTGATATATGTAGCATTGGCAAACAGAAGGCTCTTTAAAATCAAGGCTAAGGATCTGGGACTTTGCGCAATCATCGGCGCATCACTTTTCGGTACGGCGTTTTGCTATTACAGCGCAATGCAGATGACGTCAACATCAACAGCGGTAGTGCTTATGTATACTGCACCGATATACGTTATGCTTTTTTCGGTACTTTTCTTGGGCGAAAGGTTCTCAAAAGGCAAGATGATTGCTTTGATAATGATGTTACTCGGTTGTTGCCTTGTGTCGGGTATTATCACAGGCTTGAAATTTGACGTAATTGGAATCCTTGTCGGAATACTCACAAGTTTTATTTATGCTGCCTATAACATTCTGACAAAAATATCGATGCAAAAGAAGCTTGAACCGGTCACGGTTACTCTTTATAGTTTCTTGTTTATGAGCATCATATCCATTGCGGTATGTAAACCCGCAGATCTGATTGGCAATATTGCGTCAGCACCAATGCCTACCCTCCCACTTTGCATAGGTCTTGGTATTGTTACATTCGTTATGCCGTATTTTATGTTCACTTGGTCGATGAAGCATCTCCCTGCCGGAATTGCTTCTGCATTAAGTGTAGTTGAACCTATGGCCGCTACCGTTTTCAGCGCGGTGCTGTTCTTTGAGATTCCCGATCCTTGGTCAATCGGCGGAATCGTTTTGATTCTTGCGGCAGTATATTTGCTTGGCAGATCTGAGTAGGCGGTGAGATTATGATAATTAAACACTATAATAAATTGCCTGACGAATCCCGCGAAATACGCATAAAAGTCTTTGTTGACGAACAGGGTTTTCAGGAAGAATTTGATACGCAAGATAACAGCGCTGTCCATTTTCTTGCGTTTACAGAAGATAATACCGCTATGGGAACATGCAGAATATTTCAAGCGGACGTTGAAGGCGAATATTTTCTTGGACGTTTAGCAGTTTTGCGCGAATATAGAGGCTTGGCTGTCGGCAGACACCTTATTGATGTAGCAGAGAAGTATGTTATCTCTGTCGGCGGGCATTCTATAAGGCTGCATTCTCAGTTGCACGCCAAGGGATTCTATGAAAAATGCGGTTATACAGCTTTCGGTGAAATTGAACCGGAAGAAGGTTGCCCGCATATTTGGATGATTAAAAATCTGATTGATAATTGACAGGAGTTAGGAATGAGTTCAATTAAAATAGAACGCGAAATTAATGTTGTTGCATCTTATGATACAGTTGTTTGCGGCGGTGGTCCCGCAGGTTGGATCGCTGCTGTTTCATCGGCAAGATCCGGTAAAAAGACCGCTTTGATAGAAAAGTACGGATTTTTCGGTGGAACCGCGACTGCGGGTTATGTTGTTCCGATTAGCGGATTCTTCTTCAAGGGCAAACGTGTTGTCGGTGGTATTGCTTGGGAGTTTGTCGAGGAACTCGAGAGACTTGATGCCGCTTTTGTCGAATATCCCAAGGGACACGTGTCTGTTAACCCCGAGTACTATAAGCTCGTTGCGCGCAGAATGCTCGAGGAGAGTGGTGTAGATCTTTATACCAACTCTTATGTTTCCGATTGCATCATGGAAGGCAAACGTGTTACTCACGTGGTTATTAACAGTAAGAATGGCGCGGAAGCAATTGAGGGCAAGTGCTTTATTGACGCAACCGGTGACGCCGATCTGTTTGCACGCTGCGGTGCACCTATGATGGAAAAGACAAACGAACTTCAGCCGATGTCGTTGTGTTTTGTTATTACCGGTGTTGATACTTCCACTGACTTGCTGAAAAATTGCATCCACCACGACGGTAAGCACGGTAATTCCTTGAATAAAGTAATACATAATTATCTTGTTGAGGCAGGAAAGAGTGAGGAGGTTCCTCAGTTTGGCGGTCCTTGGTTCAATGTACTTCTGAAGGGCAACAGCCTTGCTGTCAACATCACCAGGGCAGAGGCAGATGCGTCCGACCGTTCCTCATATACAAAGGCAGAAGGCAAGCTTCATCGGGATATGTTTGCTATCGTTGACCTTCTTAAAAAGGAATATCCCGAATTTAAGGATGCCGAGATCGTTGTTTCAGGCATTAATGCGGGTGTTCGTGAAACAAGAAATATCAAGGGTGTATATACCTTAACGAATGAAGATTTCAAAAAGGGAATAGAGTACGCTTGTCCTGTCGCACAGTGTGCGCATCCTATGGATATTCACAAAGCCAAGGATGATGATCAGATTCTGATTTATCTTGATAAGAACTCATATGTCCCTTATGAAACTATGGTTTCTTATTCGCTTGATAACGTTATCGCTGCAGGACGCTGTATTTCTGCAGAGAGCGAGCCTTATGCGTCTCTCAGGGTTCAGGCAACGCTTATGAGCATCGGTGAATGTGCAGGTCTTGCCGCATCTCTTGCTTGTGACTGCGGCTGTCCCGTAAACGCTTTACCTTTAACAGAACTTAAATCTATGATCGACTCACGCGGTTGCGTGCTTTAATACTAGAAATGAAAAGAATAATTCAAGAAGCAAGGCTGTTGCAAGAAGAAGCAACCCGTCTTCGCCGTGACTTTCATAAACATCCCGAGCGTGGTTTTTGCGAATTCAGAACAGCTTCAAAAATAATTGAATACCTAAAAGGACTCGGCCTTGAAGTGAAATATGGCGCTGAGGTCATCAGTAAAGACAATATCCTAGGTGCACCGAATCTTGAAATGCTTTCTTCGGAACAGGAACGAGCTCTCAATGAGGGAGTGTCAGAAGAACTCGTTGACGCTATGTCGGGCGGCGCAACTGCTGTTGTATCAACTATTAACGGTACCGGTACCGGTTCACCGCGAACCATTGCGTTCAGATTTGATATGGATTGCAACGAGCTATCCGAATCCGAAAGCGAAGAACACAGACCTTTCAGAGAAGGTTTTTCGTCAATTCATCCCGGTTGCACTCATGCTTGCGGACATGACGGACACGTTACCATAGGCTTAATTCTGGCGCGTCTGCTTGTTGATAACAGAGAAAGATTCTCGGGCAAAATCAAGCTGATCTTCCAACCTGCAGAAGAGGGCGTGAGAGGCGCGGCGGCAATGGTCGCGGCAGGAGTTGTGGATGACGCGGACTACTTCTTTTCTGGACACCTTGGCCTTTCTGCAAACAAAAGAGGTAAGCTTGCTTGCTCTACCGACGGCTTTCTTTGCGCATCAAAATTTGATGCCGAGTTCTTTGGAAAGAGTGCTCACGCAGGTCTTGCACCTCAAGAAGGCAATAACGCTTTGTTAGCTGCCTCGCAAGCTGCGCTTTCGCTTCACGGAATTTCACGTCACGGAGGCGGTGCGTCGCGAATTAACGTTGGTGTAATTCAAGGCGGCAGCGGCAGAAATGTTATTCCGGACTATGCAAAGATTCTGTTTGAAACCAGAGGAGAAAACGACGGCATCAACGCATATATGGTCGAGAATGCTCAAAATATCGTAAAAGCATCCGCACAGATTTATGGGGTTGAAAACAAGATGCGCTGTGTGGGACACGCTTCTTCATTTAAGCCCGATATTGAGTTTGCTGAAGAGTTATACGCCGTAGCAAATGAGACTGAAATTTTTGATGATCTTGTGCTTGTCGCAAATATGAATGCGAGCGAGGACTGTACTGCTTTTATGAATCGTGTGACAGAGAAGGGCGGCAAAGCGGCGAATTTCTTGTTTGGAACTGATCTGGCAAGCCCGCATCATACTCCAAAGTTTGATATTAACGAGGATTCGCTTACCGACGCTGCGGCATTTCTCGGTATCCTTGCAATCAAATATTCAAATTAATTATATAGGTGATATTTATGTACCCGTATGAAGTTATTTTTGGAATGACGTTTTATGATATTTTTCTCGCTGTCGGTGTGATTGCTGCACTGGTAATTGCAAGGATTTTTGCCGACAAGGATAAAGTATCTGCCAAATTGTTCAATTTCATATTATTGGTAGGGAGTGTTGCAATAGCACTCGGCTATTTCAGTGCGGTCTTTACTCAAGCGATATATAACTGGTTGGACGGCGGGGAATTTGTAATAAATTCTTCTACCGGCGCAACATTTCTTGGTGGTCTCGTTGGCGGTGTTTTGACTTTTTTGATTGGATACTTTGTGATTGGTCACTTCGCATTTAAGTCAAAGGAAAATGTAAAGTATTTCCCAAGACTGCTTGATTTTGCCGCGGTTTCGATAACTGCCGCACACGGATTCGGTAGGCTTGGTTGCCTTACTGCAGGTTGCTGCCATGGACGAGTAACCGATGCGTGGTATGGTATTTATCATATAACCCTTGATGCGACAGTTGTACCCGTGCAGTTATTTGAGGCTATGTTCTTGTTCACTCTTTGTGCAATTCTTGCCGTCCTTGCATCAAAAAAGATTCCAGGAACTATGGCAATATATATGTCCGTTTACGGTATATGGCGTATCTTTGCAGAAATGCTGAGAGATGATTACAGAGGAAGCACGTTTGTCGATTTCCTTACTCCTTCACAGTTGACATCGATCATTCTGTTGGTATTTTCTGTCCCGATATTCCTTTATACGTTTTTTGAACACAAAAAGCGCTCTCAAAAGGAGAACCGAAGTGAAGATTAACAAAAAAATGTTCGGTATCTTGCTTTTGATACCGTCAGCAATCCTGTTGTTCCTTGAACTAAAGCCGATTGATTTGTATGAAGATCCGGTTATGAATCAAATGGTTCAGATAATTCTGACAAGAACTGCGGGCAGCTTGGTTTTTGTTCCTCTTTGCATCTATATGGGATATAACGTGTTGGGATTAACCAAGAGTAATAGGACAAGGAGTTTGTTGTATACTTTGGTGCCTCTTGCTGTTGTAGTTAATAATTTCCCCATTATAGGAGTCATCAGCGGTGCAGCTTACGTAACCAAGCCATATTGGTATATTGCAGTATTTGCTTTAGAATCCTTAATGATAGGCTTGTTTGAGGAATTTGCCTTCAGAGGCGTTTTGTTCCCTTACATACTCGAGAATCGCAGAAAAACATCGCGCAGCATATTCAAAGCTACCGTTATATCCTCTGCGGCATTTGGTGCAGTTCATCTGTTCAATCTTTTGTCCGGCGGCGGTGTTGGAGGAGTGTTACTTCAAGTTGGATATTCATTCCTAATTGGCGGTATGTGTGCAATCGTTTTGCTTTATACCAGATGCATTTGGATATGCGTCGCTCTCCACGCGATCTACGATTTTTGCGGATTTATGATACCGACATTGGGCACGGGAATAATCTGGGATCCGATAACTGTTACCATCACGGCAATACTCGGGGTATTTGCTTTAGTGTTTATGGTATTATGGTTAAAGAAGATCACTCCCGAACAGGTCGAAGAGATCTATACAAAAAATAAGAAGCGCAACTAAAGCGCTTCTTATTTATATTTATCGGCGGATGCTGTTGCAAGTTCGTCGCAACGTTCATTGTAAGGGTGACCGTTATGTCCCTTTACCCAAACAAAGGTTACTCTGTGAATGTCGAGTAAGTTGAGCAAGCGCTCCCATAGATCGGGGTTAGCCGCGGGCTCATTTTTGTTTCTCATCCATCCCTTTTGCTTCCAGGAGTATACCCATCCTTTGGTAACGGCATCGCATAGATATTTGGAATCGGTAGTCAAAGTGACAGAGCAAGGAAATTTCAATTCTTCGAGTGCGCGAATTGCTCCCATAAGCTCCATTCTGTTGTTTGTGGTGGAAGCTTCGCCGTCAGATAACTCTTTTTTATGTTCACCGTAAACGAGTATCGCTCCCCACCCTCCGGGGCCGGGGTTGCCTCTGCATGCACCGTCGGTGTAAATCTCAACTTCTTTCATAACATCCTCTTTTGAGTTTGATTATATATTATTATACCATATTTTATGCTGAATATCAACAATAATTGAGGCAAAATTAAATTTAATATAAAAAATAATAATATTTTCAAAAAAACACTTGCAATTATTCCGTAAATAGGGTATAATTTATCAACTGAACAAAAATGAAAGCGGTAAATGCAATGCTTAAAGACAAAAACGAAAACGTAGCTCTCCAGGAATCCGAAGTTAAACCTTTGGAATATAAGAAGAGAAGAAGACGCCTTGGTGACAGAAGTGACGGCAGAAAACTCAGAACTCTTCAGCCGATGAACAGACTGATGCCGTATATTATGAAAAACAGAAGTGATGCTCAGAACACTTTTGCGGATAAGATCGAGGTATCAAAAGCCGACCGCCTTTGCAGACAGAAGGTTCTTGAAGGCAAGACTAATTTTTCCTTTCTTCATATTCTTCTTGCTGCCTATCTCAGAACAATCACACAACGTCCCGCCGTCAACAGATTTGTCAGCGGTCAGAAGATCTATGCGAGAAATGAGATCGTATTTGTCATGACGATCAAGAAGGAGATGTCCCTGAGCGCTCCTGATACCGTCATTAAGGTCAAATTTGCACCTGATGATACACTTGATGACGTCTATGAAAAGTTCAATATCGTTGCGACGGATGCAATAGCTTCGCTTGATAAGGAAACCTCGTTTGATAAGTTGATCAAGGTTTTTAACTTGATTCCCGGTTTTATACTGAGATTTATTGTTTGGGTTGTAAAGTGTCTTGATTATATTGGGATTCTTCCCAAGGCGTTTATGGATCTGCTGCCTTTCTATGGATCTATGATCGTAACCAGTATGGGATCTCTCGGTATCAACCCCATTTACCATCATATTTATGATTTCGGTAATCTTCCGGTATTTCTTTCCTACGGCAGAAAACGTACTGTTTTTGAATACGATAAGAATGGAAATCTTAACAAGAAGCGCTATATTGATATAAAAGCTGTAACAGATGAAAGAATCTGCGATGGTTTTTATTTCGCTTCCGCTTTTAAGTATTTTAAGAAGATTGTCGAAAATCCCGAGTGCCTTGAAACAAAGGCAACCGAGCTATTTGAAGATATTGATTAATAAAAGAAGCCCCAGGCGGGGCTTCTTTTATTGTTGCTCGATCATAATTTCGAGTGCGCGAATAGCTGTTCTGATAGCCTTATCGGTATCGTGATCTTCTTCCGCATCTGTATCAAGTCCGAGCGCAGCTCTTTCTTGATTCCAAACAACGTGGAAAACGGCACCACATCTCAAGCCGAGAGCCGCACCAACTACAAAGAGCGTCGATGCCTCCATTTCGCTTGCAAGAACACCGAGCCGCTTCCAAGCTTCCCATTTTTCGTTCAGAGCGCTTGCTGTGGGCATTTTATTTGGGCTATGCTGTCCGTAGAATGAGTCTTTACTCTGAACCACGCCTGCATGATAGGAGTACTTATTGTCCTTTGCGGCTTCAATAAGCGCAAAGAGAACGTCTGGATCGGATACGGCAGGGAATTCATAAGGGGCATATTCACCGCTGGTTCCATCTTGGCGTACCGCGCCTGTAGCAACGACTACGTCCCCGGCGCGTACGATAGTAGAAATACCGCCGCTCGTTCCAACCCTGATAAATGTATGCGCACCGCATGCGGCAAGTTCTTCGACAGCGATAGCTGTGGATGGTCCGCCAATTCCGGTTGAGCAAACGCTTACGCGTTCGCCTTTGATAGTGCCGGTGTAGATGGTGTACTCTCTGTTCTGGGAAATAAATACCGGATCATCGAGATAAGCGGCGATCTTAGGTACACGTCCGGGATCGCCGGGAAGTATGCAGTAGCCCCCGACATCACCGGGACAGCAGTTGATATGATATTGAAGTCCTTCGGTCTTTAACATATTTAGTCCTCCGAAATGTTATGTTATATATATTATTACAGAAAACAGAGAAAAAATCAATAGTTTTGGTAAAAATTCTATAATTTTTACAATTGACTTAAATTCAATGTAAAAATGTGGCAATGAATGGTTACTAATGCATTAACATATAGCAAAAGTTGCAATTTATAGCATGAATATCATAAAAAATTATAAAAATATGAAAAATTCGCTCAAAACACTTGCAATTTAGTCCGAGATGTAGTATAATATTAGCAAATATTTTAAGATGGAGGAACAGCTATGATAGAAATATCCAAAAAATCAAACCTGCTCGAACAAAAATCATATAAGTATCAGCTTCAGGATATAGAAGAGCCAAATCTCTACCGCGAGATATACACATATACAGAGATTCCCAAGGTGCCCTTTAATCACCGAAGAGTTCCTCTTGGTATGCCTGCAGAAATTTGGATCACTGACACTTCTTTCAGAGACGGTATGCAGTCGCAGGCACCGTATTCACCTAAACAGATTGTTGATTTATATAAGCTGTTAAACAAACTTGGAGGACCCAAGGGAATCATCAGGGCAACCGAATTTTTTGTATACAGTGAAAATGATAGAAAAGCACTTCATGCATGCCAGGAGCTCGGTCTTGAATTCCCGGAGATTACAACGTGGATCAGAGCAAGCCTTGAAGATTTTAAGCTTGTTAAAGACCTTGGTATAAAAGAAACCGGTATTCTTGTTTCTTGTTCGGACTATCATATTTTCAAAAAACTTGGTATGTCCCGCGGTCAGGCAATGGATCATTATCTTAAGACCATACATGCTGCGCTTGAAATGGGTATCCGCCCGAGATGTCATTTTGAAGATATTACACGTGCTGACTTCTACGGATTTGTTGTACCTTTTGTAAATGCAATTCAGGCTATGTCGCGAGAAGCCGGAATCCCTGTCAAGATTCGTGCGTGCGATACTATGGGATACGGCGTTCCTTACAGTGAAGTTGCTCTGCCTCGAAGCGTACCCGGTATAATTTACGGTTTGCAGCACTATTCTGACGTTCCGAGCGAGCAGCTTGAATGGCACGGACATAACGATTTTTATAAGGGTGTTGCTAATGCTACTTGTGCTTGGCTGTTTGGTGCTTGTGCAGTAAACTGTTCGCTTCTCGGAATTGGCGAGAGAACAGGCAATGTGCCGCTTGAAGCTATGGTATTCGAGTATGCTTCGCTTCGCGGAGACCTTGACGGAATGGATCCTACTGCTATAACGGAGATAGCTGATTATTTTACAAAGGAATTGAATTATCACATTCCACCTATGACTCCTTTTGTCGGAGAAGACTTTAATAAGACTCGTGCGGGAATACATGCCGATGGCTTGCTCAAAGATGAGGAAATATACAATATTTTCGACACCGGCGCTATTCTTAACAGACCTGCAGGCGTTACCGTTAGCTCGACATCGGGCGCAGCGGGAATTGCTTATTGGATCAACTCTCACTACAGATTGACCGGTGACGAAATGATCACCAAGAAAGATCCTCTTGTAGTAAAAATTAAAGCTTGGGTCGATGAGCAATATGCAGCAGGCAGACAAACTGTTATTTCAACTGCCGAGCTTGAAAAACTTATCGTTACCTTTCGAAAGGAAGAAGAATAAATGAGAACACCTAAAACTATTGCCGAGAAAATTATTGCCGCACATCTCGTGACCGGCGATATGACTACCGGAAGCGAAATATCTATAAAGATTGACAGAACACTTACACAGGACGCCACAGGTACTATGGCATATATCGAATTTGAAGCTATGGGAATTGATCGCGTAAAAACCGATCTTTCCGTAGCTTACATCGACCATAATACTCTGCAATCCGGATTTATGAACGCAGATGACCACAGATTTATCAGAACTGCAGCCGCAAAATACGGAATTCATTACTCTCGTCCCGGAAACGGTATTTGCCATCAGGTTAATCTTGAAAGATTTGCGGTACCCGGCAAGACCCTGATTGGTTCTGACAGCCATACTCCCACCGCGGGAGGAATAGGTATGCTTGCATTTGGTGCAGGTGGACTTGATGTTGCGGTTGCAATGGGCGGCGGCGCATATTCGATGATCATGCCCAAAATGTATAAAGTAAATCTTACAGGTAAGCTTTCTCCTTGGGTGACCGCAAAGGACGTCAGCCTCGAGATACTCCGTATTCTCTCTGTAAAGGGAGGAGTCGGTGCAATCATAGAATGGGGCGGAGAAGGTGTTAAATCGCTTACGGTGCCTCAGAGGGCGACCATAACCAATATGGGCGCAGAGCTTGGTGCGACAACGTCTATTTTCCCTGCCGATGAAGTTACAAAGGCGTTCTTGATTGCCCAGGGCAGAGAAGACGATTATATTCCCATCTGTTCGGATGCAGATGCCGAGTATGATAAGATCATCGATATCGATCTTTCCACTCTCGAGCCTATGGCGGCTTGTCCTCATTCTCCTGATAACATCAAGAAGATCAGCGAACTTGCAGGCATGCCTATCTCCCAGGTATGCGTTGGTTCTTGCACTAACTCTTCGCTTGCCGATATGCTTTCTGTTGCAGCAATACTTAAAGGCAAAACAGTTGCTCCGCAGGTTAGCATGTCTGTTTCTCCCGGTTCAAAGCAGGTTCTTGCTATGCTTGCAGATTGTGGTGCGTTGACAGATATTATCGCATCCGGTGCACGACTTCTTGAATGTGCTTGCGGTCCTTGCATTGGCATGGGCTTTTCGCCTGAATCGGGTGGAATATCTCTCCGCACATTTAACAGAAATTTTGAGGGCAGAAGCGGTACTCGCGACGCAGGCGTATATCTTGTTTCTCCTGAAGTGGCTGTTGCATCAGCTGTTACAGGCGTGATTACCGACCCCAGAACCTTGGGAGAGTGTCCGACGATAAAGATTCCCGATGAGTTTTTGATCGATGACAGCGGCGTTATTCCGCCTCTTGATGCAGAGAGTGCCAAAACGGCAGAAGTTCTCCGTGGTCCGAATATCAAGAGCTATCCCGATACAAAGCCTCTTGACGATGTAATAACCGTTCCGGTTTCCCTTAAAGTGGGAGATAATATCACAACCGACCACATAATGCCCGCGGGTGCGGCGGTACTTCCTTACAGATCCAATATTCCGAAGATGAGCGAATTCTGCTTTAATGTATGCGACGCATCCTTTGCTGAAAGAGCAAAGCGTATGGGTAACAGTATTATTGTCGGCGGTGTAAACTACGGTCAAGGTTCTTCAAGAGAACACGCTGCTCTCGTTCCGCTCTATCTCGGCATCAGAGCAGTTGTTGCCAAGAGCTTTGCGAGAATCCACAAGGATAATCTTATCAACGCCGGCATTTTGCCGATGACGTTCTCCGATCCTTCGGATTACGATAAAATCAATGAAGGCGATGAAATTGAATTGTGCGATCTCCATTCAAGTATAAAAACAGGAAAGTACTATATGGTCAACAAGTCGAACGGAGCAAAGATTGCTCTTGATTGCCCTCTTTCCGATAGACAGATCGAGATCATACTTGCAGGCGGACTTATTGCCGCAACTGCAAAATGTCAGAATTGAGGTAAAACAGATGAGTAACGAAATGTATATTAAGAATTGTGTTGAACAGTTTGAAAAGCTCCTTACCGAGCAGTATGCTCGTGCGGAAAAGATGAAGAATGCGCCGCCTGCCATTGATTATGCAAAGCTTGATAAGATCATTATCGGTTGCTGCGGCGGCGATGGCATTGGCCCTATCATTACCGCTGAGGCTCGCAGAGTTCTTGAGTTCTTGCTTAAGGATGCTGTGGCTGCAGGTAAAGTCGAACTTCGAGATATAGATGGCTTGACTATCGAAAATAGAATTGCATGTGATAAAGCTATTCCCGATGACGTTCTTGCAAATATTAAAGAATGCCACGTTTTGCTCAAAGGTCCCACAACAACTCCCAAGGGTGGTACCGGTGCGAAAGAACTTGAAAGCGCAAACGTTGCTATGAGACGCGAACTTGACCTCTTTGCTAACGTAAGACCTGTGGCAATCCCCGAAGAGGGCGTTGATTGGACCTTCTTCCGTGAAAACACAGAGGGCGAGTACGTTCTTGGAAGTCGCGGAGTTGAGATCCCCGAGTATCTTTGCTGTGATTTTAAGGTTACTACCGACGCAGGATGCGAGCGTATAGCAAGAATGGCATTTGACTTTGCTGTAAAGAACGGCAAAACAAACGTTGCGGTAGTTACAAAAGCCAACATAATGAAGAAAACTGACGGAAAATTTGCCAGAATTGCAAGAGAGATTGCTGCAGCAGAGTATCCCTCTCTTACTGTGGAGGACTGGTATATAGATATTATGACTGCAAAGCTTGTAGATACTCGCGGCAGATCGGATTTCCAGGTATTCCTTCTTCCAAATCTTTACGGAGATATCATTACCGACGAGGCAGCACAGCTTCAGGGCGGAGTTGGTACTGCCGGAAGTGCAAATATCGGTAGCAGATATGCAATGTTTGAGGCTATTCACGGTTCCGCACCTCGAATGATCGAGCGTGGCGACGGCGATTACGCAAATCCCTCAAGTATGCTAAGAGCGGCAGAATTGCTTCTTAAGCATATTGGTTACACAGAAGAAGCTTCTAAACTGGGGAAAGCCCTTGACATTTGCACAGGACCTGATGCGGCTATCAAGATAACCGGCAGAAGTGACGGTGCGAGCTGTAAGGAGTTTGGCGATTACGTTATGAATGTTTGCGAAAACTTGTAATAAACAACAAATCCCGATGGAATTCCATCGGGATTTGTTGTTTTATAAATCGATCTCAAGAGCATCTCCAAAAGACAGTGAGTATATATAAACACCATCGGGGCTTTTTCCCATAATTTTTTCAATAGCCTTTGAATAATAAAGTAGTTGTTGAGCGTGACGTTCCTTTAAATATGCAGTTGTTGATTCTCTATCAGATCTGATTTCACGAGGTATTCTGTCTGTCTTGTAGTCGCAAAGAACGAGTTTATCGTTTTCATCAATAAAACAAAGGTCAATAACGCCTTGAACAAGTATTTTTTCATCGGCGTATGCTTGTTTTATTTCTGCGTTATTGGTAAAATCAACTGCAGGCAAAAAAACATTAAATCTGAATTCACGGTATAATTTCTTGGCGTTCAGTATTCTGCAATAGAAGTCTGAAGAAATGAATTTTGATATTTCATCTATCCTTATCAAATCGGTTGTTTGTTGAGGAATATACTTCTTTTCTACCAGACGAGCAATTTCTTCTCTAATCGAAGATTCATGTGTGCTCAGATTAGCAAAATCACAAAATTGCAGGAACAAATGAGTCGCCGTTCCTTCTTCTGCCGCGGTTGCTTTTCCATCTAAGAATTTGGGCTTCTTACTCTCGAGGCTCTCGGCTTTCTTAATTATATCCGAATAATCTTCGATCTCGTTTAATAACTCGGGATATAGTTTTGAAACCGATACTTTTGCCGGAATGTTTGAGGCAGAAGAAAAAGGATACTTATAATTTAGAGATGGCTCCAAGATTTCACAGATTGCTTCAACTTCTTTACTGTCGATTTCCGAGATGCTGCTTTGTGGAACGTCTGCACCGCTTTCATCAGTGAAAATCGGAGTAAGAATCCGGTAAGAACGGTTAGTCTGATCTGCAGCGAGACCGAGTAGGATTCTGTCCAGCCAAGATGTCGATTCAATAACAGTTTTTCTGCCTCCTACAGATGCTTTGTCGATAGCATTTTGAAGCCTTTCTTCAGCAAATCCTGATTTACCGGAAGCTATAACATATAGAATGTCTCTTGCTCGTGTTAATGCTACGTAAAGTACACGTATTTCTTCTTCGGCGGATTTTTCAACGGTTCTGTTTGACAATGCAATTCGATAAGGTGATTCAATTTGCCCAAGTCCGGTACTGTCAGAAATTTTAAAAGCAATGCCTATGTTTTCATTTGGCGAAAAGATCATATTCTTTTTGGAATCCTGATCAGAAATTACCTTATCGGCACCGAAGAGAAACACAACGGGGAATTCCAGACCTTTTGATTTATGCACAGTCATTATTCTGACAGTATTGCTTGTTGCTGCGTCTTCGTCTGCAATTTTAGTGTTTTGCGAGATAATTCCGCTGACATATTCAACGAAATCATGTAATCCTTTATATGAAGATGCTTCATACCTGCGTGCATAGTCATAGAATTTTCTAAGGTTCCTTCTGCGCTCTGTAGGTGTTCGTTTCTTTGACTCTTTGTCTGATCCTGCATACATTAGCGCATTTGTATCTTTCCACAAGAATCTTATAAACAGATGAACCGGCACAGCTTCTGCTTCGGTTCTGTATTTGTCGATTCTTCTAACGGCTCGATTGCACTTCTCCCGAAGTGTTACATCGCTTTCGTCAGAATTTGCATATTCACAGATGGAATCGTATAGCGAAATATCTTTTCTTCCAAATTTGATTTTAACTAATTCGCTCAAAGTAAAACTGAAAATCGGAGAACGTAATACCGCGGCAAGTGGAATATCTCTTTGTGGGTTGTCTGCTGTTGAAAGCAAAGAAAACATTAATAATACTTCGGAGTTCTCAAACAGATCATTGCCTGTGCTGTTGGCATATGGTATTCCTGCTTTTGCCAATGCATCAGCTATCTTTGAGGCCTCCTTATTTGACCGTGTCAAAATTGCTATGTCTTTAGGTAGATATTTATTTCCATCACATTTGACTCTGTTTTTTAGAATGCTTTTAATTTCGGATAATATATATCGGCATGACGGATCTGAGGTATCTCCGTCATCGTCCGTATCCAATAGAACTATGTTGACTTTATCATCGGAGTACGGCGGATTTCTTGAGGCAATAAGATCGTCTTGGCTTACGTATCCTATACCTTTATTGTCCGTTTCGCACTCGCGAAATAGATAGGAGCAAACTGCATTGGTAAAAGATATAATGTTGGGTGAACATCTGAAGTTCTCGGACATAAAGACGGATAGAGGGGTGTTGTCTGCGTTATCACAATCGGTTGCTGGAAGATAACTCTTTCTGTAATGAGCAAAAACCGAAGGCTCCGCCCCCCTAAAGGAATATATACTTTGCTTTATATCTCCGACAAAAAAGAGGTTTGAACCGTTGGATATTGTATTGAACACGAAATCCTGAACAGTGTCTGTATCCTGATACTCATCAACAAAAATATGCGAGTATTTCTTTTGCTCTTCGAGAGCTATCTGTGTTGGATTACCATTGCTGTCTGTTAAAAGATTGAGTGCATATTTTCTTAAATCAGAGAATTCACAAACAGAATTAGCGGTCTTTTCGGTATTGTAAGCTGAAATAAAATCACCGAGAACTTCAGCGATTTTTATTGAAAGTGTAGCACTTGTAGAACATATTTCCCTAATATCTTCAGGAAGTACCGAGAATTCACGATCTCTGAGCTTGATTATTTTGTCTTTAATAGCGGTTCGCTCAGTCTTAACAGATTCGGTGAATTCGCTTTTAGATGTTGCAGAGATTTTACCAAGATTAACAGGTGAATAATCATATATCACATCGCGTGCTTCAGCATAAGAGCCGTTGTGGAGAAGCGATTTAAAGTTCGTCAGAAAATCAAGATCTGCAGAGATAGCTGGTCCATATGGAGCAGCGGAACTGTCAGATTCGATCATTCCGAGCAATCTGTTGCACCGTTTTATCAGATATTCGATTACCTCCAAAACGTAAGCTTGAACTTGCTTGCCGGTTGGGGTAGAAAAAAAATCCGAATCAATATCTTTTATGTATGATTCAGCGCAGAAACGAAGGTAATCAGTTCCGTTGGGGAGTGTAAGTGTTTTATAGTATACGTCAAGGAGAGTGTCTGCTAACTTTGTTTCGCTCCGTGCGGTTGTTATTTCATCAGCGAATGCTGAGAATTTGTCGTCCGTCCTATAACGCCTTTCAATTACAGCATTCATTACCTCACGACGCAGAATTTTCAACTCGGTTTCATCAGCTAACCTAAATTTTGCTGGCAAACCGAGTCGTTGAAAATTTGATCTGACAAGATTGAGATAATATGAGTCGATTGTGCATATATCGGCGCTTCCCAGCGAAGTGAGTTGTTTAGATAGGAAAGAATTCGAAGGATTCAAAGCAAGTGCTTTGCCGAGTTCACGTGAGATTCTGCTTCTGAGCTCTGCAGCCGCAGCTCTGGTGAAGGTAACGATAAGCATAGAAGTGATTTCAGCGGGACGTTCCGGGTCAGTAAGAAGTCTGATAATCCTTTCGGTTAACGTAGCGGTCTTGCCTGATCCGGCAGCAGCAGATACAAGTATATTTCTGTTGCGAAGATCTATTGCGAGCTTTTGAGCTTTTGTAAATTCCATATATACATCCTCTACTTGTCATTCTTTTCTGCTGCTCTGCAAATTGAAGCATAACTGCAATATTTGCAAGCGTCGCCGCCTTCTTTTGGGACAGCATTTGCATTTCCTGAGAGAATTTCGTTTCCGATTGAAACGAGTACCTCGTTAACTTGATTGAATAACTTATTGAATTCTTCTTCTGATACTGTTGAACGCTTACGCGGCGAAGACATTAAATATCTGCTTTGTGATGAGTGACTGAGAGCGTTCAAGACTTTTTTATCGTCAATGACAAGCCCACTACGCTTGATTTCTGCAATAGCAGATTTTTTTGTGTTAGCACTATCTTGAAAACCTTTTGCCTTGACTTTTGAAGGAACGGCTGAAAGATATGTAATCCCTGCAGGCATAATTTTTTCGTTGGATTTTTCCCTTATTCTTTTGTTGCTCGTAAGTGAGAAAATATAAAGCAAAAGCTGCAGATTCTTTCCTTCAGCGATATCTGACAGTGAAAATGTTTTGTCTCCGGTTTTGTAGTCAACGACACGCAGATATACGTTATCACCGTCTTTGTATATGTCTACTCTGTCTATGATACCGTTGAGCGTTAGTTCTGTTCCATTGTTTAACGATACAGCTATTGATGGAAATTCTTTGGTTCCGATAGGAAGTTCAAAGTATCGCGGAACAAAACTGCTGTCAGAGAATTCATTGAGCAGATCATCAATCAACAGTACCGAAAGAGTCTTAAGTCTATCAATAAGATGGAACAACCTTGCGTTGCTTTTTTCATGTTCATCAAGTAATAATTCCGATAGGTAAGAACTGATGATATTATCTATAGCAGCATTCTTTTCTTTACCTTCAGGATAAATGCCTTTGTTGGATACAAATACATAGAATAAGAATTTTTCTAGTATTGCATGAACAAAAGTGCCGATGTTGTTATAAGCAAACTCGGCTATTTTGCCGTCGTCAAGCTTGAGATAATATTTGCAGGAGTAAGCAAATTTGCACTTGATGAACTCTTCGATTTTAGACTGACTGATGCGCAATTGTTTGCCAATTGCCATATTGACAACTTGCGGATCTATAACGTCGGAAACTGCTGATATGCCGTCTCCTGTATGAGCATGGTATTCGTCGGTACTGTTTTTCAGCAAAATCTCTATTGCTTTACCCGTTGAGGTTCCTTCAAACAAAGGATAGTATTCCGATAATGCTTTGTATGAGGACAGCTTAGTATAAAGATCTTCTGAAGTCTCCTTGATAACGATATCGGGGAATAGCGCGGTGATTCGAGAAAGCGCAATAGAAGGTTCACTATCGGCTCTTGTAAAAACTATAAGATGTTGAGAAGGCGCAGACGCGGCTCGGCGGAAGTAATATAGTTCATCGGAGGCACGGAACTCGCGGTCTCCGGAAATCGCAATATTGTGATTTATCAAATAGTCTCTCTCAGTATCTGTCAAAAGCCCCGAACTTTGCACATTTGCGGGGAAATCTCCGTCGCAAGCTCCAAGCAAAACAACACACTTTGCGTTGTCAGCTCGCATCATATTGGCAGAACCGATCATAACCTCATCTTGAGAGGTGGGGATGGAACCGAGCTCGGTGTTTTCAAGTACAGTTCTTACAGCTGTTGAAAACGTAATAATGTCCGGTTGCTCGTCCGGATTCATTGCTTCACAGATTGAATCGAGTGCATCAATAAAGATGTCATATATCCTGACAAATTCACTAGCTTCTCGTACTTTACCCATATCGATATATCTTAAAGCAATGATACGCAATGAGGAGCAAACATCAAGCTTGTCGAGATAATTCAAAGTTGCAATGGACAGATCTTTGTAAGAAGTGGCGCTTTTTAACTCAGCGACGTACAGCTTTAGTTTGACAATAAAACTGTTCTTTACTTTGTTAGCAATTGCAAGGATTTTTTCGCCTCTTTCGGTTTTGTTTATTGAATAACCTTCGGGATTCATATTCCAATCTGACTCGGTTAAGAACTTTTTTCCTGATATCTTCCACTTAGCGGTATAAGCCTCAAAAATATCCGCATCGTGAGTAGAGATCCCGCAAAGTCCGGTTTTTAAGTGAGTTATTACATCGGATCTTTGCCAACCGTATGCTGCGATTCTAAGCGCGGAAAGAACCAATCTTGATAACGGAGAAAGAGAAAGGTCAGTTTTGTCTGAAATAAAATATGGAATATCAAAGTTTTCAAGAGCCAGGTCAATAATTCCGCGATACTTTTCTGCATCGCGTGCAATTATCGAAATGTCACGATAACGGTAACCTGATTCAATTAGCTTCTTGATTTTAGCAGACGCAAACTCGCATTCATCGTAAATATCAGCTGCGCGATATACTTCGATAGTTTGATTTGCTTCGATGTTTGCTTCTTGTGGAAGAACGGAATCAAGTTTCCAAAGATCTGTGCTAAGTATCATTAAAGCATCTGAATTTGTTCTGTGATTTTCAGTAAGTTCAATGGTTTTAGAAGTAATACCGAGTGAGGCACAATCATGTCTGAGAATTTCAGAAAAGCGTTTCAAGGATACTGTATCTATCCCTTTGAATCCTGGATAAGGTATACCGATGGTAATGAAACAGTTATCGGCTTGACGGAAGATGGATTTGATAATACTGTGCTCAAGGTTGGTTAAGCTTGAAAAGCCGTCTATGTAAACGTTGGTATCAGCAAAGCAATTTTCTTCTTCCAAAAGTTTTGATAAACGATATAATTCATTGTTCTCGTCAGAAAATCTTTCGTTTAACAGGTTAGAGTATATAGCGCATACGGTTGCAATATCTTTGAGCTTATTTGATAAAACGGAATCAGGCATTGATTCGGAAAATTTTTCGACTGATTCAAATGTGATCCCCGAAGCAGTAAATTCCTTGTATATTGCTAACATAGATTCAGCAAGCGCTCTATCGTCATTTCTGCTAATCTGATATTCTGTCAAAAACGGTCCCGCGGTTTTCACTGCTTGCCACATTAAAAGTTTCTGGATCGCAGGTGTAGCATAGTTATACGTAATTCCGCCATATATGCGGAAAAGCTTGTTTGCAAGACGAGTAAAATTCAGTACTTCAATATGAAGTTGCGCAGACGGGGGAAGCCTGCGCAGCGAATCACGCTCTAACGTGACCGTCATCTGTTCAGGAACAATTAAAATTGCATTCTTGCCATTGGCGGCATCTTCTTCAAGTCTTTTAAAAATTACTTCAGTTTTACCCGTTCCGGGATTTCCATAAATAAAATATATCATTTATTTTTACCGTTTGTTTTTGAATCAATAATACTAATATTCCTCAAAATTGTAGCGCATCCTCGCCAGCTGTACGCTCTTGATTGAAAATCATGTACGTCGGTTACGCTCTCTTCGGAAGCGTTGTTTAATACGTTGTTGTTAAACCAAGGTGTGTCTGTATAAATTGTACCTTGTGATTTTGCGTATTTAGTGTGTGGGCACACTTCTTGGCAGATGTCGCACCCCCAAGCGCAAGAAGATTCTTTGATCAGCGAAGCCTCATTTTCTGTAAGGTTGCCTTTCTTTTGAGATATTGCAGAAAGACAAGTCTTTTTATCAGAAAAATCTGCAGGGCACGCGTTTTTGCATTTTCCGCATTTTTCACACGAAAGAATATCCATCGCTTGATTGTTGCACTCAATGTCGCTAATTATCTCAAACAGAAATACGTACGATGAGTGTTTAGGAGTTATCAGCAAACTGTGCTCACCAATTATTCCCAGCCCTGCTTTAGCGGCTGCAGTTTTTTCGTTAATCGGAGAATGATCTCCAAAGCATAAGAAATTGGCTTCAGGGTAAATAGCATGTGCTTTTTCGATAATTGTTTCTCCGAGTTTTTGTATGTATGTATGATAATCATATGCCAAAGCATAAGCGGAGACATTTTTTGTTTCTTCACAATAATGTGTATAGTATGGAATTGTTCCTATGCATACACTTTTGGGTTCGAAAGGTATCTTGCCGACAAGTCTTTCGTTGATTATTTCGCAATCTATGTATTTTACAGCAGCAGCGTCACCCGCACCGCATTCTATCATCAACTCGATAAGCTTTTTCATTTCACGCCTCATTGTTTTATTTATAAATAGTATATCATAAATTTTATAATATTACAAGATATTTTTACAAGCAATTAGATCAAAAAACATCTGCGATTTAATCTTTCAACATATTTTTATTGCATCATCATAAAATCTTCACAATTGGGAGTTATAATGTTTTTAGCATTAAGGAGGTTTATGATGGATAATTATAATTTCGAATACAAAAACAATGAAAATACAACTGCAGAGAATGTCGCTCCTACCGATAATCAGGAAAACGGAATTAAGACTTATGGCGCTGTCTATACCCCTAACTCAAACGGCAACGGATATTCTTGCAATAAGTACAATACGGAAGGCGAAGAACCACAAATAGTTTCGTATGTTCAGAATAGCGTAAAAAAGAAAAGAAGATCCGGGGTTCCGATTGCTATTTTGGCAATCGCAATTGTAGTGAGCATTATACTCTCAAGTGCTGTTTCGTTCGGAGCAATTATGTTGTTTACCAACGTTGGCGATTACCAAGAGGCACACGAGGATACCGACTTTCATCAAGATCAACCGCCTGCGCCTGTAACTAACAATATGTACGTTGACAATTCTCCGAACTATACTGAAGAAACAATTGTTAAAGATACGCTGATGAGTATGGAAGCGGCAATTAAATCCGTAAAGGACTCCGTTGTTGAGATCACCACAGAATCTCTTAAAAGCGGCTTTGGTGGATTTTCTCAGTATGTTGTCGGCGGTGCAGGAAGCGGCGTGATAATATCTTCGGGTGGATACATTATTACCAATAATCACGTTGTTGAAGGCGCAAGTAACATTTCTGTCAGACTAACTGACGGCTCCGTTCATAAGGCAACTCTGGTAGGCACTGACAGTAAATCTGATATCGCGGTCATTTTAATTACGCCTCCCGAAGGTGTGACATTGACTCCTGCGGTTAAGGGCGACAGTGATCAACTGGCATTGGGCCAAACGGTAATCGCAATCGGTAATCCCCTTGGTGAGCTTGGCGGTACCGTTACCGACGGAATTATCAGTTGCCTTGCAAGAGAGATAGCGATCGAAGGCAGCGGCACGATGACCCTTCTTCAGACAAATGCTGCAGTAAGCCCCGGTAATTCGGGTGGTGGGCTGTTTGATCTCTACGGTCGTTTAATAGGCGTTGTCAACGCAAAATTCAGCGGTGACGGCGTTGAGGGAATCAGCTTTGCGATTCCAATGAATACTGCATGGGACGTTGCAAAACAACTTATTGATAAGGGCTATGTGTCCGGCCGTCCCGCCTTGGGCGTTGAGCTTTCACAGGTTCAGTATGGATATGGTATAATTGGTGTAACAGCATATCAGGTTGTAGTTACTGATCCTTTGAACGTTAAGGAATTGAAAGCAAACGATATAATCATTGGTGTAAATAACGAACAGATCTCAACTCTCGGCGAATTGTCAGATATTCTTTCTTCGCACAAAATCGGAGACACGTTGACGCTTACCGTTATCAGAGAAAGAAGATACGTTGATGTAAAGGTAACCCTTGTTGAGTATGTTCCCACTTCCAATGGAGAGCAATCGCAGAAAAAACAGCCTACGCGGGGGTGATCACAATGTATAGAATTCTTGTTGTTGATGATGAACTCGGCATCAGATCAATTGTAAAGAAGTATGCTGAATTTGAGGGTCATACAGTATTTGAGGCCGGAGACGGAATGGAAGCGGTGCTCCTATTTCGTGAATTGGGCGCAGACATAATTATAATGGACATTATGATGCCGGAACTTGACGGGTTTTCGGCTGTCAGAGAGATCAGAAAGACAAGCTCAGTTCCGATAATTATGCTTTCCGCAAGAGGAGAAGAGTACGATAAGATCAATGGCTTCAACCTTGGAATTGACGACTATGTAGTAAAGCCGTTTTCTCCCAGAGAGTTGATGCTTCGTATTGAGGCGGTTATGAAAAGAGTATCTGCTTCTCCTGCTGCATCACAAGAGCCCAAGCACGAGATTATTGAACTGGATGACGGAAATCTTAAGGCAGATATATCTGCGCGGATAGTCTATATTGACGGTCAACGAGTTGATATGTCACCGAAGGAATATGAGTTGTTTTTCTATATGCTGCTCAATAAAAACATTGCGCTTTCCAGAGAAAAACTAATATCTGAAGTGTGGGGCTATGATTTTTATGGCGATGCAAGAACGCTTGACACGCATATAAAACTTCTCAGAAAATCCCTCGGAAGATATTCTGATTGCATTGTAACACTTCGCGGCGTTGGATACAGATTCGAAACAAAGATCAAGGTATAATTGAGGTTTGGGGCTATGAGCGCTTCCGAAAAAGCTAAAAGAACTTCTTCTGCAAAAATAAAAGGCATCGGTATCCGAGGTCAGTTAGTCCTCGGTTTTACAGCGTTTGCATTTGTTATCTTGCTCATCGTTTGGATATTTCAGATACTGCTGCTCGATAAGTTTTATGAGTTTACCAAATATTCTGAGCTGAGATCTGTATTAGACACAATTGAATACTCTATCGATAGCGAAGATATTGACGAAATATGCTCTGATCTTGCTGCGCAATATGACGTTTGTATCGCCATTTATACGGTTGCTGACGGTTGTATAAACGAATGTATAGCCGACAAAGAAGTTTCTCCTACTTGTGTCATTCACTATGCGGAGAAAGAATCCTTAAATGACTATTATGCAAAAGCATTGAAGTCCGGATCTACGTATACTCAAAGATTAAATCTTAATCCGGAACCCGGATTTGATAATGATGAACATTCAAAAGAAGTTCCGCCTCATCATCGCGAAGAATACAGGCACAAGAATCGCGAGGATCTTTTGTCGGAGGTAGTAGTATCTGTTAAAGCTTTGAATGATGCAAACGGTAACGAATACGCGGCATTCATCAACTTGCGTTTTACACCTGTAAATGCTATTCAGCAGACAAGAGATATGCAATTCGGCTATATTGCATTGGGTGTGATTATCGTTGCGGTGTTTTTTGCGTTACTGTTTTCAATAAGAATTGCAAGGCCAATCGAAAGGATGACTTATTCCGCAGCAAAAATGGCAAATGGCGATTATTCGGTTGAATTTAAGGCTGAGGGGATGCGCGAAACCAAGCATCTTGCGCGCACATTGAATTTTGCTGTTGAGCAAATATCAAAAACTGATAATCTTCAAAGGGAATTGATTGCGAACATTTCCCACGATCTGAGAACGCCATTGACACTGATTTCGGGATATTCTGAGATGATGCGTGACATACCGGGAGAGAATACGCCGGAAAATTCGCAGCTTATAATTGATGAAACCAAAAGGCTTACTACGTTGGTCAATGATATGCTTGACTATTCTAAGTATTCGTCTGGATGTAACTCACCTGCGTTTGAGGAATTCAATTTAACCGAATCCGTCAGAAAGACCATGGCGCGGTATAATGAGTTTGTTAAAGTAAATGGTTATACCATTGATTTTGATTATGACCGTGAGGCAGGTATCGTTGCCGACGAAAGGATGATACTGCAGGTTCTATATAATTTGCTGAACAATGCGGTAAATTACACAGGCGAAGACAAAAGAGTGCGCATTACGCAACGTATAATTGATGACGCTAAAGTGCGTATATCTATTTATGATAGCGGTGAAGGCATTCCGAGCGAGAAGTTGACAGATATATGGGATAGATATTATAAGGTCGATAAATCCCATAAGAGAGCTTTGACCGGTAGCGGTCTCGGTCTATCGATCGTCAGCAGGTTACTGCAAATGCATTCGGCTTCTTACGGAGTTGAATCATCGGAAGGCAAAGGCTCTTGCTTTTGGTTTGAACTGCCGATTGCTTAAAAATATTCATATTTTATCCCCTGTCAAATGCATAAATTCGCGTTTTTGACGGGGGATTTATGTACTAAGTGTATAATTTTCTTAAAAAAAGGTCATTTAATATTGTATTTTGCGCAGTTATGTAATATAATGTATGTAATTATAATCTTATTTGAAAGGAGGCACCGCGAATGTCAAAGAACAATGATTTCGTATCCGCCGCAAAAACCCCATCAAACAACGAATTTTTAGATTCACTCGAAACCCTCTCCGTCGACGATGTAGTACCTCCTCACAGAAAAAAGAAACAATCGGGAGGCATATCTGTGTTTATGCTTTCACGCGTGATTCTTTTGTTGCTTTGTGCAGTGATTTTCATTTATTGCGTTTCTGAGCTTTCCGGAATTGTTAATGACTATCAGAGAGGCGAAGATCTTTACGGTGATATTAACAAGGAATTCAATGCAATAATCAAAGGTAATACCGTTGGAAACGTTTCCCAAATCCTTCTTTCTACAGCAGACATTCCTATGGCGAATTATGCCGGAGTTATGTTAGGTGATGTTCCCAAATATGATCCCGTGCTTGGATCTGATAAAGTTACCAGTGCAAAATTCCAGGCGCTTCTTGCTTTTATCCAAGGCCTTAGCAGCAGGAATGGGGATACATTTGGTTATATCTATATTCCAAATTCCAAGATCGATTATCCAATGGTTCATTGCGCAAACAATGATTTTTATCTCAAGCACGCTTTTGACGGACACCCATCCGATGTCGGTGCAATCTTTGTTGATTTCAGAAACAACAAGAATATCGAAAACAACCAAAACGTTGTTATTTACGGACATAATATGCTTAACGGCTCAATGTTTTGTGATGCAACCAAGTTTCTGGAAAAGGATTTCTTTATGAATCCCGAAAACAAGATCGAGATTACTACTTTTGACGGATTATATACTTTTGAAGTCTTTTCCGCCTATGCGACCAGTCAGTATGATAACTATTTCAGAACCGGCTTTAGCTCCGATCAGGAATTTGTTCAGTTCTGTTATGATAGGGAAGCAAAATCGTATTATCACAGAGAAAATATCAGTTTTTCTCCGGATGATCTGATCATCACGCTTTCGACTTGTATTCTCGGAAATGATGACGGCAGATATGCCATTCATGCAAAATTGGTCAAAGTGGAAAAGTAATTGACAATATGATTGAAACTGACTTTCTTATTTGCCCGATTTGCGGTGCAAGATTAGTTAAAGAAGAGAAGTGCCTCTTTTGCACTTCTAAAGAAACAAAAAAGAGACATTGTTTTGATATTTCGTCTTCTGGTTATGCTGATCTTTCTTATAGAAACGGTGGCTCAGGTGACCCCAAAGACGCAGTAAACGATAGAACTGCCTTTTTGGATAAAGGTTATTATCAACCGCTTTCTCATAAGATCAATCAGATCTGCAAGCAATATCTGAACGAAGACTTCCTTTTGGTAGACGCAGGTTGCGGTGAAGGATATTATTCCGAGCGCATTGCCTTTGAATTTACCGATGCTTATGTATATGGTGCCGACCTTTCTAAACATGCGGTTCACAGAGCAAGTGTAAGACGCAATATCAGAGGCGGAAATAACAGCTTTTATTCCGTTGCCTCTATCTTTTCATTGCCGGTAGCCCCTAATGCTGCTGATTGCGTTTTGTCAATGTTTGCTCCTGTTGCAGAGGACGAAGTTCTTCGTATTCTTAAAGACGGTGGTTATCTTATAATCGGAGCCGCCGGTGTTAAACATCTCTATGATTTAAAAGAAGCTATTTATGAAGAAGTTCATTTGAACGAAGAGAGAGCAGATCTCCCTCAAAAGCTTTCACTTGTTGATAAAGTAAACGTTACTTATAAGGCATTGATCGATAGTAATGATGACATCTTGCGGTTGTTCGGAATGACTCCATACAGATTTCGCACGTCTGAAAAATCTATTGAACTGTTAAAAAAGCTTGATTGTTTGGAAGTTGAAGTGAACGTAGATTTCTACGTATATCGCAAGGTGCTCGAGAAAGGTAAAGAATGAAAATTTCGGTTTGTATACCTATGTATAATGAAGCGGCGATTATTGCCGATAACGCAAAAACGCTGTGGAATTATATGGAGAATAACTTCGTCACCGCTGAGGGTGAAAGAGATTATGAGATAATTTACTCTAACGACGGAAGCAAAGACGGTTGTGACAAAATCGTTGAGTCTTTGAACCTCCCCGGAATTAAGGTCGTCGGATATGAAAACAATCAAGGAAAGGGCTACGCTGTCAAGACTGCTATGCTTGCTTCATCCGGAGATATAGTAATGTTTACTGATGCAGATCTTGCTTACGGTACAGACGTTATTAAGCAAATGGTCGAAACCTTTGATGCTAACCCTGAAAGCAATCTTGTGATTGGTTCCAGAAATCTTACCGAAGACGGTTATTCAAACTACACGTTAATCAGAAAGCTAGCTTCTAAAGCTTATATTAAAGTCCTTTGTATTGTTGGCGGTTTCAAACTATCGGATTCTCAGTGCGGTTGCAAAGGATTCAGAAGAGAGGCTGTCGATCAAATCTTTCCGAGGCTTGAAGTTAACGGATTCGCATTTGATTTTGAAGCTCTTTTATGGGCTACAAAACTTAAATACAAGATCACAGAAATGCCCGTGAGCGTTAAGGTTCACGGCGAGTCTAAAGTCAGAATTATCAGAGATACTTTAAAGATGCTTCGTGATATTGTTAAGATGAAGAAGCGTATCAATAAAACAACAATTTAATTTTGGAGATCCTATATGGGAAACATTAAAAAATATCTTCGATCCGCATCGTTGGCTTTTGCAATAATTCTGCTGTTGCAATGCTTTATTGGAATTAGTGTATTTGCCGAAGACGGCGAAGAACAAGAGCCGGTCAAGGAAGTCGAACTCCGAGAGATGGTATGTCGAATTAAAAACGCATCGACGGGGCTGTATCTTGATTCATATAAATACACTGCCAAAACTAAAGGCAAGTCATACCTTGAAAGCTACAGCAAGGATAGCCTGGGGCAGGTGTTTCATCTTTCGCCCTGTGATGACGGTACATATATGATCATTCCTCAGAATGATAGCGGAAATTACGTGTATGCTTATGAAGCAGATGCTAAAAAGAGCGTAAAGCTTAATAAAGTTAAGCTTACATCCGCTGGGGATATGTCTAAGTTCGATATAATCAAGTTTGTTAACGGTACTTTTGTTATTGCACCTGTTAATACCAAGAACGAGAAAGCTGTGCTTACCCAGTCCGAAACCAAAACTGAATATAAAGATTATTATGCTGAATTTTCCGATTTGAGAGATGATGCATTGAATCAGACCTGGATCATCGAGCCCATCAAAACCGAAAAACTTTCAGTTATATATACCAGTGCCAAAGTCAGACTTTACGGAACCGGCAAGTTTTATGCCAGAAAGCATCCTTATAATGTCTTTACAGACGATATCGTTTGGTCCTCTAGCGATGAAAAGATTATTATGATAGGAGCGGACGGCACTTGGTGCGCACTCGGTGTCGGCGAGGTTACCATTACTGCCTCTGTTGAAGGAGTCAGCAAGAGCTTTAAGATAAAGGTTGTTGACAGAGATGCCTTCACTTGGTATAGCCAGAATAATGTATATACCAGTGACTGGGATGCTACACAATTGTTGCCATTGAAGTTCTATTCTGGAGGATATACACGAAAATTTGCTGTCGATTCAAAAGAGCCAGGTGGAAATAGCTGCTGGATGGATCAGGGCTGTGGAAACTCGGCTGTTGCTATGGTGCTCAACAATATGGGCGCCGTTAAAACAGAGGGATATGACTTCAGATCAGGCCAAGAGGGAAATCTGATTGCTGATCCTTATACAGTAGCACTTGCTAATAGCGGACAATACGGTCCGAATTCTGCCAGCACAACATTGCGCGGTAACCCAATATATATGGCATGGGCTTACGTAGCTGAACAATTTAACGTCGACGGTAAGACAGTCAAATCAACGAAAGTATATTATCCGACGAGAACAAAAATCAAGAATATTCTTGCAGAGCATCCCGAAGGTGTGGTTGTTCAGGTATCTAAGGGAACTAAGAATCATTATCTTGTATTCGCTGAGTGCATAAATCCGGAAGAAAAGGTAAACTCCAAGCTTCAATTTATGGTTTGCGATTCAGCGGCATATTTGCCGGAAAACGGTGACTTTGTACCCTTTGAAAAATCCACGTCTTATTTGTATGAAGGTTATCGCTACGGCAACATCATATCCGTACTGTATTTTACGCTTGAAGAAAATGAGGAGAAATGAAAATGATCGCAACTCTTGTTTATGTTGACGTTAAGCCTGAATGTGTAGAGGCTTTCGAAAAGATTACGGTTTATAATCACAATAACACCAGAAAAGAACCCGGAAACGTACGATTTGACGTTTTGCGCGCAAATGAAGATGGAACTCAGTTCGTTCTTTATGAGGTCTTTGTTGATGAGGCGGCCGCTGCTGCTCATAAAGAAACCGAGCATTATCTTCGTTGGAGGGCAGAAGTAGCGGACTATATGGCTTCCCCCAGACACGCTACTGCAACAACTCCTATAGCTTTTGATTGACCATTATCGAAATTTGTCAAAAAATTATTGAAAAAATCAAAAAAACTTTCAAAAAACTATTGACAAATCGATTCTCTTGTGGTATAATATTAAACGTGCTGCGAGAGACGCTGCTATGGCTCAGTTGGTAGAGCACATGCTTGGTAAGCATGAGGTCATCAGTTCGACTCTGATTAGCAGCTCCAGAGCACAGCCCTTGGGTTTCGACCCAAGGGCTTTTATTTTTTCGTTTCTTCTTGACAAATACACGTCTGATGTGATATACTATAATTACCAAATCTGTTTGGAGGTTGATTATGAAATTGAAATTATTCAAATACCTGGCACTGGCTTTGGCACTTGTTATGGCATTAGCGCTTATGGTTTCGTGTACGCCCGAGGGAAACACCGATGAAAGTTCGGCAGTTCAAACCGAAGCTGTTGTTACCGTACCTTATAATATTGCAGAATATGTGGTTATCAGACCCGAGCAAACGGTTGAAGAAGTCATTTATTCGGGCGTAACCCTTAGAAAACATTTAAATTCGTTGCTTGGCGATTCGGTTGTAAAGATCACCGATGACTGGATCAAAGGTGGCGTCATCACTGAAGAAGTTACAGCAGCCAAAGAGATTTTGATCGGTAATACGACAAGACCCGAATCTCAGCAGGCACTTGAAGGTGTAGACTCTACATCGTTTGTTATCAAGGTGATCGGAAACAAGATCGTTATCAATGCTGTTAAAACATCTATGGTTGCGCAGGGTGTACAGTATTTTATTGATAATTATCTTGTTGAATTATCTGATAATCAGCTTATGCTCCCCGAAAATCTTTGCTATATAAGCGAACCCGTGCCCGAGGTCGTATTTATCGAAAACAATCAGCAGAATTTAAAAGTAATATATCTTGATTCTCTTGACAACTCAAAAAATGCTAAGGATGAAAACGATAGACTCGACCTTGACGTAGAGTATGCAAAGAGAATCAGAGAGAATATACTTAATTACTGCGGTATCAAGATTGCCCTCTCGACAGACTGGTTTAAGCCGGGTATGGATATCAAGTCTGACTTTGAAATTCTTGTCGGTAATACCGAAAGAGAAGAAACCGCAGAGTTCCTTTCTGGATTGAATTATAATCAATATGGATTTGGTGTTATAGGTAATAAGATCGTAGTAGCCGGTTGGAATGAAACTACCACAAACCTTGCTGCAAATAACTTTTTTGATTATTTCAAAGCAAACTTGATTAAGAACGCAGATGGCACAGTCACCTTCAAGATGCTTGCAAATGAAAAAGCTATCTACGATTACGGAAATTGGTTTGTTGATTATCCCGAGTTTGAGGGTGGCAAGAACAACGGCACGCAGGATGCAGGTTATGGAAACCTCCAGGTGATGTTTACCGAAACAACACTTGATGCATACAACGCATATTGTGCAAAGCTTGAGAACGCCGGTTACACTCTCTATATGGAAAATTCCATAAAAGACAATGTTCATAAGGCGTACACATGCGACAAGGGAATGCTTTATGTTTACTATGTTCCTAACGAAAAGGCTGTCAGAATAGTGAGCTGTCCCGAAGGAAAGTATAACCTTCCCAAGAATCCCACTCCCGAGTCTGTTCCTGCTTATGAGAAGATCACAACATCATCGATCACTCAGATGGCTCTCAATTATGCAGCGGGAAACTTTGGTCTTTGCCATATTATCACACTTGAGGACGGATCCTTCATAGTTTATGACGGTGGCGGAAATAACGCACTTGACTGTGCGAGACTTTATGATACCTTGAATTCCTTGAACAAGAGAAAGGACGGGAAAATCGTCATCGCAGGATGGTTCCTTACTCACGAGCACTGGGATCACTACACGAATTTCGCTAATTTCTGTAAGACATATTCTAACAAGGTAGTTCTTGAAGGTATGTATTGTAATACTCCCTCGGGCAGTTATGCATACAATGGATATAACCCCAATTACTATATGACTAATGATTTCGCAAATCTTTCGAGCACTCTCGGAGGTGTACCGAGATATATTGTTCATACCGGAATGAAATTCTATATCAGAAATGCGTGTATTGAAATCATATATACGCAAGAAGACCTCTATCCCACAAAGCTTTATTTCTTCAATGACTGCACAATGGTTTCTCGTGTAACGATTGATAACCAGACGATAACATATCTCGGTGACGTAAGATGGGAAGGTTCCGATATTATGTCTGACAGATACGGAACTTGGCTAAATTGCGATATTGTTCAGGTTTCACACCATGGATTTGATGGCGGTACTTCAGAGCTTTACAAGCTTTTGAATCCCAAGACGTGCTTGTGGCCGACCTCGAAAGAGAATTATCTGAAGATGTCAAGTGGCTCTACTTCAAACAAATACTTAACGGTTGATACGTATATATTATATACGTTGAAGGTACCTGTAAACATCTATGCAGAACCCACGTCAACAATTTCGCTGCCGTTTAAGAACGGAGATAAGATAACTTATTGGGATTAATTAAAAATAAGCCTCTCGGTAATTTACCGAGAGGCTTATTCTTATCTCTGAGGTTTATAGAACTGATAAAGGAAGGAGGGAATAGTTCCGTTGTAAAGCTTGCGGACTCTGTCCGCACGTCTTCCGTAGAGTTTTTCAAAGTATTCGCAAGAAGTGAGAACATAGATCTGCCAAGGAGACATTTTTTCGAAGCACTTTCCGATGTTTCGATAAAGCTCCTCTGCATCACGCATACTCATCATACGCTCGCCGTAGGGCGGGTTGCAGATCAATGTACCTCTGCAGTCGAATTCAGGCTTGCTGATCTTTTGAGCATCGGCAACAAAGAATTTTATATGCTTGCCAACTCCCGCACGGTCTGCGTTAGAAATAGCAGTATCTATGCATTCGGGATTGATATCGGATCCGTATCCCATGTAATCAGAATCTGCAATAATGTTGGCGAGAGCCTCTTCTTTAGCGTCTTTCCATGAATTTTCGGGAAGGAAAGATAAATTTTCACCCGAAAAGCTTCTGTGAAGCCCGGGAGCACGTTTTGTGGCTATCATTGCTCCTTCAATAGCAATTGTGCCGGAACCGCAAAAAGGATCCCACAGGAAAATCTCGGGTCTTATACGAGCCGTCAATGCCATTGCTGCAGCAAGTGTTTCGCGTAGAGGCGCAGCATTGGCAACGGGACGGTAACCTCTTTTGTGAAGCGCAATTCCGGAGGTGTCTATCATAAGATATGCTACATCCTTGAAGATGAAAAATTCGATCTTGCAAATCTCTCCGTCTTCGGGCAACTTGTTGAAGCCATATTTCTCACCAAGTCTTACCGCAATGGATTTTTTCAAAATCTTCTGACAGTCGGGAATAGATGTAAGTGCGCTTTTGATCGAATGTCCTGATACAGGGAATGCATTATCTGCGGTAAGATAATTCTCCCATTCAAGTGCTTTGCAGCCCTCAAAGAGCTCGTCAAATGTTTTGGCGTGAAAGGGCTCGCCGACTTGAACGTAGACCCTTTCGGCAACTCTCAAGTTGATATTTGCGCGTGCGCAGTCGTTTTCTGTTCCTTGGAAGAATACTCTTCCATCCATCGTTAATGTACGCTTCAGTCCAAGGGCGTCGATTTCTTCGCCCAATAATTTTTCCAGACCGAACATACAGGTTGCTACATAGTTAATAATCATAATTCTTTATAGTGATTCAATTGCTTTGAGTGTTTCAAGTGCATATTTCGCACCTGCGTCTTTGAGATTGTTGGTTGCGGAATTGTTTATTCCAATTTCGAGGTTTAGTACGCCGGGATAATTGATTTCTCGTAATCCTTTGATTACACTTTCCCACTTTACTGTGCCGGAGAAGGGCGCAAGGTGAAGATCGTCTTTACCGAGATTGTCGTTTATATGTGTGCAATGGAGCCTGTGTCCCAGCTTCAGTATAGGCTCATACTGGTCATCATATACCATATTGGCGTGACCGGTATCAAGGCAAGCGCCGATTCTCGGGTCTGCATAAGAATCGATCAGGTCAACCAACTGATCGATATAAGTGCAATATCCCGCTTTCGCGCCTAATGTCATATTTTCATACGCAATATTTACGCCCTTGTTGAGCGCATATTCTATGTACTTGTCATTCTTCTCATGGTTGATCTTGCAGCATTCCTCGTCCGAAAGATCCTTTTCTCTGAGCGTTTCAGGATGAATAACGCCCCACGGGATGCCCAGGAATCCTGCAACGTCAATTGCACGGTAAAACATCTCATAATAGTATTCCAGGTCTTCCGGAGTGTGGCAATTTACTTTCTTTCCGCGGAACGGAAGATGGCACTGCGCCAATTCAATTCCCGTTTCTTGCACAGCAAGCGCGATTTTCTCTGCTTCATATTTCCAATCGTCGGTGTGTAGACGAAGAGTATTGTTACATATCATAACAAGGTTTGCGTCAACGGCATCAAATCCTGCAGCCGCAATGCGCCTTACAGCTTCATCGATAGGCATTTTATCTTTAGATCCGCGAATATCTCTGTAAAGCAGCGTCATACCGCAAAGTTTCATTATATGCTCCTTTGTGTTTTTTATTTATTATACAATATTTCTCGTGATTATTCAAGTAATAAATATTATTTATCTCAAAAAAATCGGCAAGATATTGAATTTTCATTATATTTGTGATATAATTGGTTCTGTCAAAAAATATTATGAGGTATATTATGAAAAAATCAATTATCAGACAGTATGCAAAACTTATAGCTGTTAAAGGTGTAAACATTCAAAAGGGACAGGAAGTAATGATCAACGCTTCCGTAGAAAATCCCGAGTTTGTAAAAATGCTTGTGGAGGAATGCTATCGTGCGGGCGCGGGCAAGGTTATCGTAGAATGGTCTTTCCAGCCTCTTGCAAAGCTTCATTACAGATATCGCTCGCTGAAGACACTCTCAAAGCTTGAGGACTGGGAGGTTTCCCGCCTCGAGCACAGAGCGACAACGCTTCCCGCAATGATCTACATTGAGTCCGACGATCCCGACGGACTTGCAGGAATCAATCAGGCGAAGATGGCAAAGGCGCAGCAGGCTACTTATCCTATCATCAAGCCCTTTAGAGACAGAATGGAAAACCGCTATCAGTGGTGTATTGCTGCTATTCCCGGTGAAAAGTGGGCAAAGAAGATGTTCCCGGGCGAAAAGAAGAACAGAGCTATCGAAAAGCTTTGGGAGGCAATTCTTTATACATCCAGAGCAGACGGCGACGACCCTGTCCTTGAATGGATCAAGCACAACGCTAACCTTCAGAGCAAGTGCAATTATCTCAACTCTCTTGGTATTAAAGAGCTTCATCTTACCTCTGCAAACGGCACAGATTTTACAGTAGGTATGATGCCTAATGCTGATTTCCTTGGCGGTAGTGAGCGCGCACTCGGCTCGGGTATTGAGTTTAACCCCAACATCCCCTCCGAGGAGTGCTTCACCACACCTATGAGAGGTCAGGCAGAAGGTACTGTTGTTGCAACGCGTCCTCTTTCTTACCGCGGCGAGCTGATTGAAAACTTCAGCATCAGATTCCACGAAGGAAAGGCTATTGAGGTACACGCTGAAAAGAACGAAGAACTTCTCAAGCAGATGATCTCTATGGATGAAGGTGCTTCATATCTTGGAGAGGTCGCCCTGGTTCCTTATGATTCTCCCATCAGAAATTCAGAGTTGACTTTCTATAACACTCTGTTTGACGAAAATGCTTGCTGTCACCTTGCGCTTGGCATGGGATTTGCAAATTGCGTAAGAGATTACGGCAATTATACTCTTGATGAGTGCAGAGAAATGGGCGTCAATGACTCTATGATCCACGTTGACTTTATGATTGGATCCGAGGATCTTTCAATTGATGCTATTTGCGAAAACGGAAACACCGTTCCCGTATTCAGAAACGGAAACTGGGCGTTCTGATTCAAAAACGAAACAGCGGATCTATTTTCCGCTGTTTTGTTTTATTATTTATGAAAAGTAGGTTTCAAATATGGTTTCTAAGGCTTTGGCAACTCTATCCGTATCCTGTATATAAGACATACCGTGGCCCGCTCCGGGGACAATTATCAAATCTTTGGCGCTTGAGCAAGACTTGTGACAGTCGATTGAATTTTGCGGCAACACAAAATCGTCAGCTCCGCCGTGAATAAATGTTACGGGAATTTTCATCTCCTTGACAGCCTTAACTGTGGAAAATTCGTTTATGCTGAATTTAGCCAGCCTTTGGCAAATTACATCTGCAATATTGAGAATAGGGAAAGGTGGCAGGTGATAGCGCTTTTTCATTACGTCGGTAAAAATACGTCTAGGATCGGTAAATCCGCAATCAGCCGTAACGTAGTTCAATTTGATCATATCGGGTTCTGTGGCAGCCATCAGTACGGTGGTTGCGCCCATAGAAACACCACTCAGAATAAATTCGCATTTATTGCCGGTGTAGTCATTGATATATTTGCACCAATCAACGATGTCATAGCGTTCGTGTGCACCAAAAGTAATGTATTTTCCTTCGCTTTCGCCGTGTGTTCTCTGATCCGGTAAAAATAGTGAGAATCCGTTGTTATAATATAGTTTTGCTGCGGCAGAGAAGTCGAACGAAGGTGCTCCGTGATACCCGTGGACCAAAACGGCTACGCGGTCTTTGGTTGATTCTTCGTTTGAAATATAAATGCCGTGAAGACGAAGACCGTCGCGTGAAGTGATATAATGTTGACTGACATTCTTTGAAAGCATCCAATCACGCCCCTGACGGATAAGAGCTCCGTTGCCTCCGTGCTTTTCAATATTCTGTATACATATCTCAATTTCTTTTTCCGGTTCCTTAGGTCTTGTAAAGCACATATCAAAAAGGAATTGAGCGACGGCTATGCAAGTGCCCAAAACGATCATAGCAATTCCGATGAGTAAAATGATCATATATATAAGCAAAAGAGATTTACCTCCACTGGTTTTTATATAATTTTATCACTAAAGAGAAGTCTTGTCAATAGAAAATACTATTGACAATTTGAAAAATGAGTGATATACTATAAACATAAAACTATTTTGGAGGCAACAATGAATAACATTCCCGAGATCTTTAAGACATACCCTGCCGTATACGCTGTTGGCGATAGATACATCATTACGGTTGCTGTTAACGAGCCTTGCACTATGTGGGCGAAGATTGGAGACAACGAGTATTTTGATGATTCGAACGGAATCCTTCGCACAGCTTCGTTGACTCATAAGGTTGAGTTCCCTGCAAAAGTGCTTGATGAAGCGAAGGAATACACACTATATTTCAGAAAGGTTATTGAAAGAAAGCCCTATTTCTCGCAGATGGACGAGGTTGGTGAATTCAGCGCGAAATTCAGACCGCTTGAAGGCGATAATATCAGAATATTCCACATTGCAGACGCGCACAACAGAATCGAGGGCCCCGTGAATGCCGCAAAGGCTGACGGTGAGCACGATTTGCTGGTTCTCAACGGTGATATACCGAACCATTCTGGCAACATCGCATATTTTGCCGCAATTCATTGTATTGCCGGAGAGATTACCAAGGGTGAGTACCCGGTTATTTTCTCGCGCGGTAACCATGATATGCGTGGAATTTACGCGGAGAACATTCAGGATCATACCCCTACCGATAATGGCAGATCATATTTTTCCGTAAGAGTCGGTTCGCTTTGGGCGCTCGTTCTTGACTGCGGCGAGGACAAGCCCGACGGCAATGACGAATACGGACACACGATATGCTGTGCCGATTTCCGCAGAAGACAGACTGAGTACATTGAAAAGATTATTGCAAATGCCGAAAATGAGTATTTGGCTGACGGGGTCAACCACAGAGTGATTATCTCTCATATACCCTTTAACTCGCATTACAATCCTCCGTTCAATATTGAAGAGGAAAGATATGCATATTGGTGCAAACTCATCAAAGAAAACATCAAACCCGACTTTATGCTCTGCGGTCATATCCACACCTGTAAGGTAATGAAAGCCGAAGAAGAGAATAATGATGCTTGCAGACCTTGTACTGTTATAGCGGCGTCCAAGCCTTTCAAGGGCTCTGAGAACATTGTTTGCGGTTCCATTGTTGTTTCCGATAATTCCGCGTCGATCAAGTTTGTTGATTCAGAAGGAGAAGTGCACGGAGAGGATTCTATTTCTTTCTGAAATAACATATAATTTACCATCAATTTATTTGAGGTAGATCGTGGACTTCGTTTCAGAGTCATATTCTTTTGCATCCAGTGATGGCAGGATAGTACTTCGAGCTTGTATCGACAGACCCTTAAATTCCGCTCACAACGCGTTTGAATACTTGAATCAATATTCGAGTTCAATTCATGAATTTGTCAATGACAGACTGCTTTTGAAAGCTCTGAAGGCGTATGACGCTTCAGCTCGTACCGGCGCACGATTTATGCCATACTTGTATAGTTTCAAATACTATGTTACATATTCCGATGATACATATTGGTCTTGTGCAATGGCTGCAATGCTTATTCAATCAACAAATGTGTTGATGTATTCCATCGATTCAGTTGTGCTTATCGACAAACAAATTCTCCCGCCTCGATTAATTAATCATAGGCATAAACACAAGATTCTTGTGTTTGATTCAGAGGGTTTTCCAAGCGTCGTTGAATCTTCGGACGGCAGACTTTCTTTCCAAAGAGTAGGGAAGAAGAGCGTTGCAAAACAATAACTCCGCACCGTTTGGTGCGGAGTTATTATTTTATTCATCTGTCTCTTCGTCTTCGTCGGTAGGTCTTTCGCCGACGGTGACTTTGAGCTTTGTTACAAGAATGTCATCTTCCATTTCCGTAACTTCGATCTCAAGGAATTCGTAAGTGAACTTATCACCGACGTGAGGTTCAGCCTCAAGGCTCTGAATTGCCCAGCCTCCGACAGTTGAATACTCACACTCGAAATCCTTGGGGTGGAAATCAAGCTCGTAGAAGAGGTCACCGATGCTCATTTCACCGAGGATCTCATATACGTTGGGAGCTTGCTCAACCATTTCGGAAACGATCTCGTCGGATTCATCCCAAATATCACCAACGATTTCTTCAAGGATGTCCTCTATGGTTACAACACCAAGCGTACCGCCGAATTCGTCGATTACTATTGCCATATGAACCTGCTTTTCACGAAGCATCTTGAGAGCTGCGGGAAGTTTCAGGGTCTTGTGCATATAGCATGTGTCAAGTAGCATAGATTCGATGTCGATCTTTTTGCTGTCAACAGCTTCTTTGTAGTAAAGATTCAGATGGAGAATTCCAAGAATGTCGTCGATACTGTCACGGTAAACGGGGAGACGCGAGAAGGTGGATTCTTCGATGGTCTTTGAGATCTCCTCAAAATCATCGTCGAGATCGATCGTAACAAGGTCTGTTCTAGGTGTCATGATCTCTTCGACAGTTGTATCGGAAAACTCAAGCGAAGACTGGAGCAGGTCGCTCTGGTCTTCATCAATAACGCCTTCCTTTTCGACTGTGTCGATGATGGAAGAGAGCTCATCTTCCGTAATGTCAGGCTCGTCTTCAGAGCCGGTTCCCCAAATCTTGCGGATAAGATTCATAAGAAGCATTACAATGAAAACAAGCGGATAAAGGATGTAGGTGAGAATCTGAATAGGCCAAGCTGTTATTTTACAAATTTTGTTTGCGTGCTGTTTTGCAATGATTTTGGGAACGATTTCACCGCAAATAAGAACGATAATCGTCAGGACGATAGTAGAAACCGCGGAGGCGATCACATCTCCGCCGTTTATATTGGCGAACAGCTGCATAAAAATCGCCGTTGCGCAAGCAGATGCGGCAATATTAACAAGGTTGTTACCAATAAGAATCGTGCAAAGAGTATCTGCAAAATTCTGACTGATTTTATATGCAAGCTTGGCGGATGAAGAACCTGTTTCTTCGGCCTCTCTGCGCAGGTGCATATTATTGGCAGAGTTGTATGCTGCTTCGGTGCCGGAGAAGCAAGCAGAGAGAACTACCATTATAAATATAATAATTGTATATAAAACGATCATTTCGTCACCTCCGAATATTCTTCTTTGGCCTGCACGTCATCTTCGTCCCAGATCTCACCAACGAGCTCCTCGAGGAAGTCTTCGATGGTAACAAGTCCCTGGACTTTGTTTGATTCATCGCGAACGATCGCTATGTATTTTTTGTGATTACGCATATTGTCGAGAAGATCGTGGATCTCGTCGGTCGTTCTTACGTAATGAGGCTTGCTCAATGTTGAGCGAATATCGAAATTCTTGTTTGCCATATACTCCTTGAGGAAAGTACGAGTTGACATAATACCGATTATGTGGTCCATACTTCCGTTGGTTACGGGCATACGAGAATATGATGTGTTCTTGAGGATGTCGATAATCTCGCGGCTCGACATATTGATGTCGACCGAGTCGATCTTATCTCTGGGGGTCATAACGTCCGCTGCTGTCTTATCCTGAAAATCAAGAACAGAGAGGAGAAGGTCGGATTGTTCTTCGTCAACGACGCCTTGTTCTTCCGCTTTTTCTATGATCTCAATAAGGTCTTCTTCGGAAATCGTGGGGACTTGTTCACCCTTGAAGATTTTCGATACAGCCGAAGAGATCAAATTGAAGAGGAATACGAGGGGTTTGAGGACGGTCATAATGCAACGAAGAATTCCGCCGCTGAAACGCGCCATCGTATCGGGTTTGTCGTTTGCGAATGTTTTGGGGATCATCTCACCGAAAATGAAAACTATAACGGTTGTGATGATCGTTGTGAGAACGGTAACGGTGTCGGGGTCAATGTCGGTCAGCCATTTGGTCATAAGCAAAGTGCCGATAGAAGCCGCACCGATATTTACGATATTGTTACCAATCAAAATTGCGGTGAGTGCTTTATCGTGATTGTTTGAGATGTACATTGCGTTTTTGGCTTTCTTGTCGCCGTCGTCTGCGCGGTTTTTCATACGAATCCTATTCATTCGCGCAAAACCGCTTTCAGATGAAGAAAAGTAGCCGCTGAAGATAACGCATAGTACAAATAAGCCGATCAACAATAAACTGTCGCCTTCCATAGAAATAAAATGTTTCTCCTTATCTTTTTTATTTATATTTAAGTATTATACAACATTTGTTGCTATTTGTCAAGGGAATTTCATCATTATCTATAAAATATCGTCCGAATTTGACTTTTCAACAAGAAAATGAATGGTTTTTCTTATTTATGACAAAAATGGCGTTATGATTCTAAAATTTGTCTTGACAATTTTATGTTTTTGTAGTATTATATTATGTTGTATTATATTATTTAGGCAGGATGTAATTTTGAAAAAAATCAGATTTCTAATTGCTATGCTTGCGGCAAAATGCGCCCTTCTTTTGCTGAAGCTGTTAAAACGCACGGCATCGTACACTCCGGGATATGTGGCATTGAAAATATTCCCCGATTTTCTTGGCTCGCTTAAAATGCCGAAGACTGTAATTTGCGTAACGGGAACAAACGGTAAAACAACAACAAGCAATCTTCTTGCGGACGTTTTGCGTGATTGCGGATACAAGGTTACAAACAATAGCGCGGGTTCGAACGTACAAGCCGGTGTTGCTACAGCTCTACTTGCTGATTCTGACTTTTTTGGAAACCCCAAGAATGAGATTGCAGTACTTGAAGTTGACGAGCGTAGTTCGATTAAGGTATATTCATATATCTCTCCCGATTATCTTATATGTAACAATATAATGCGCGATTCTCTTAAGAGAAACGCTCACACTGATTTCATTATTTATATCATCAATAAGGCGCTCTCTCCCAACACAAAGGTCATTTTGAATGCTGATGATCTGATTTGCTGTTCTGTTGCAGAGAACAACGAAAACAAAACTTATTTTGGATTGGATGCCACCAAGCCCGACACATGGAACGAAAATGCTCCGCGCGATATTTATTATTGTCCAATCTGCGGAAACAAGCTTGAAGCTGAATATATCAGATTTAATCATATAGGTCGCTTCAAATGCACCGGTTGCGATTATGCTTCGCCCAAGAGAGATTATACTGTAACGAATATTGATTACGAAAATAACAGATTTACCGTATGTCATAACGGTGAAAACCACGAATTTAATCTTGTAAACGACAACATTGTAAACGTATACAACTGTTGCGGCGCCATAGCACTTCTGCACGAATTCGGTTTGCCTTTTGATAAGATCGCAAATGCGTTTATGAAGCAGAAGATCGTCAAGTCAAGATACGATTCACTTGTTGCCGGCAAGCTAAATATTACAATGCAGCTTGCGAAAGGCCAAAACCCCATCGCCTGTGCAAGAGCATATAGCTACATTTCAAAATGTCCTGCCGAACAAAAATCGTTGCTGATCATGGTAGATGACAAGTCGGATAACAATGGGAATTCCGAGAGCGTTTGCTGGATATATGACTGCGATTACAGTGCATTGACCGATCCGAGCATTGGTGAGATCATATTTTCGGGACCCCGCTGTAAGGATCAAAAGCTACGCGCATTGATCGCCGGCGTTGATCCCGCGAAGATTAAGACAGATAATACCTTCTGTGGCGGTGTTCATTTGGTGGATACCGAAAAATATAGCGATATATTTGTTCTGTACGATCCCTATCTTCTTGCAGAAGCTAATTACGCGAAGAATGAACTTATCCGAAAAGGAGGAGCAAGCAAATGATTATTGAAGTCCTTTTCGGTGAGATATGTAATCTCTACGGAGATCCTCAAAACGCGGTGTATCTTTCTCAAACAATGCCCGAAGCCGAACTCATCCATACATCTCTCGACTCAGTTCCTTTCTTTGCTGAAAACAGACCCGATATTATTCTTATCGGTTCTATGAGCGACAATATGCATTCATCGGTTGTAGAAAAGCTGAAACCTTACAAGCAAAGGCTTAATGAACTGATAAACGATAATGTTGTTTTTCTCGTAACCGGCAGTGCTTGCGAGGTGTTCTGCAACACAATTGAAAACGTAACGCTTGAAACAAAGATTGCAGGGCTTGGGATTGTTCCGTTTGATGCTAAGATCAATTGGTTTGACAGATACAATGGAAAAGTTCTCGGTAGCTTCAACGGAATGACACTTACCGGCTTCAAGTCGCAGTTTTCTATGCTTTACGGACAGAATAACGATAACTATTTCGTTAATGTAGACAGAGGTATTGGCATCAACAGAGAGTCCATACTTGAGGGATATAAAGATCATAATTTCTTTGTAACTCAAATTCTCGGACCGATCCTTCCGCTTAATCCCGAGTTTTGTGAGTATTTGATCTCGCTTACCGGTGAGAAAGCGACTGCCGCCTTCAAAGAGGAAGCGATGGATGCCTATAATCAGCGTGTCAAGGAATTCTCCGACCCTAAAATCAAATTCGAATAAAAGAGGTAATATATTATGAAACTGATCAAAACACCCACCAAGGGAATGAACGATTATCTTCCCGCTGAAGTAGCTCTGCGTGAGTACGTAAAAAGCGTTATCGTAAGCTCTTATACCGCAGACGGCTTTTGTATGATAGAAACTCCTGCTGTTGAGCATATTGAAAACCTTACCGGCAAGAATGGCGGCGAGAACGAGAAGCTTATATTTAAGATTATGAAAAGAGGAGAGAAACTGGCAAACGCTTCTTCCGAAGATGAACTTTGCGACAGCGGTCTTCGCTATGACCTTACCGTTCCGCTTTCCCGCTACTATGCAAATAATTCCGCAAAGCTTCCTTCGCCTTTCCTTGCTATGCAGATAGGCAACGTTTGGCGTGCTGACCGTCCCCAGAAGGGAAGATACCGCCAGTTTACACAGTGCGATATCGATATCCTCGGTGACGCTACCCAGACTGCTGAAATCACTCTGATCTCTTCCACCGCAGGCGTTCTCCGCAAGCTCGGATTTGATAATTTCACCATCAGGATCAACGACAGACGTATGCTCAAGCTCTGTGCAGAGGCATGCGGATTTGCCCCCGAAGAGCACGATAAGGTGTTTATCATCCTTGACAAGATGGACAAGATCGGACTTGAAGGAGTTAAGAACGAGCTTCTTGCCGAAGGTTACGACGAGAATTGTGTATCCAAGTATATTGCTCTTTATGACGGCTGTGATACTGTTGCAGTTGAGGATTTTGCTTCGAGTCTTGGTGAGGCAGGTGCAAAGATCGCAAGTGATCTTTCTACAATTATGAGATGTGCATCAGCCGCTACAGTTGGCGGTTGCAAGCTTGCATTTGACCCCACTCTTGTCCGCGGCATGTCTTATTATACCGGAACAATTTTTGAAATTCGTATGGATGGCTACGGTTATTCCGTTGGCGGTGGCGGAAGATACGATGAAATGCTCGGTAAGTTTATGGGTCAGAAGGTTCCCGCGTGCGGATTCTCGCTCGGCTTCGAAAGAATCGTTTCCGCACTTTCCGATTCCGGATTCGTGCCTCCCTCTGCAAGCCGTTCAGTTGCCTTCCTGGCTTCGAAGAATATGAGCGAGGAAGATATGCTCAAGATGTATTCCGATGCCGCTGCACTCCGTTCCGAAGGCGTCAGAGTATTGGTAACTGCAAAGATGAAGAACGTATATTTCCAGAAGACAAAGCTTTCCGAAGAAGGCTATACCGAATTTGTTGAGTATTGATTTGAGAAATGTATATAGTTGATTCTCATTGCGACAGCATTCAGCTTGTCGATAAGGGTAAGTTTCCCCTTGTAAATCCGCATAATTTCAGCAGCATGTATAACCAGTTGCAATTTGTTGCAATGTTTTGTATGGCTCGCGACGGTAATCTTGAAGAAGCCTATAAGAGAGCTGTAAGATACATAGGACATTTTGCAATTTCAATGCAGAAAGAAGCGGACAAAGTCGTTCAGGTTCGTACTTATAAGGACATTGAACGTGCTTTTTCAGAAAAGAAGCACGCTGCATTGTTGGCAATTGAAGGCGGCTCTGCTATAAAGGGCTCAAAGGAAGTATTGCGCGATTTTTATCACGCCGGAGTTCGCGTGTTCGGTCTTGCTTGGCTTTCCAATGAGCTCGCCAAGAGCAACAGAATCGGTGCCGATGAAGAAGACACCGGACTTACAGATCTCGGCAGAGAGATAGTTGCCGAAGGCAATGATCTTGGTATGATCTTTGATGTTTCTCACCTTTCGGATAAGAGTTTCTGGGATCTTGCAGAGCTCTCCAAAAAGCCGCTGATTGCGTCACATTCTAACTTCAGGACCTTGTGCCCCCACAGCAGAAATCTTACCGACAGCATGGCGCGTTTTATCGTTGAGCATGACGGAATGATCGGTTTGAATATGTATCCGGAGTTTATTGGTGTCGAGAAAGATCAGCAGACTGTAGACGGTTTTTTCGATCACCTTGATTATTGCATTGATAAATTCGGTTCGGATAATATCGGTTTCGGCGGCGACGTTGACGGTACAAGCGGAATGTATCCCTCTCCTATTACGGAGGAGAGTTCAATCCACGATCAGTTTGTTGATGCTATGATTATCCGTGGCTATTCAGATGATATCATTGAAAAGTTTACTTCTCAAAACTATTTGAATTTCTTGAAGAAATATCTATAAATAAAAGCTGCCAAGACGGCAGCTTTTATTACATTATAGGCACTATTTCGTCAGAAGATTTAACGATGCAATTTGCATCAATAACTCCTCTGACAGATGTGAGTGGATATACTCTTGAGGAAGGACCGATAATACTTCCCGGATTGATTACCGATCCGCAACCGATTTCAACACGGTCGCATATTATCGCTCCAAACTTTCGTCTGTTGGTTGTTATCGGTGGTTCGGTTTTTACTGTAATATTGTTCTTATCTTGTCTGACATTTGAGCAAACCGCTCCGGCACCCAAATGAGATTTATTACCAAGAATCGAATCACCGACGTAATTGAAGTGCGGTATCTGAACGTTATCAAAGATAACAGAGTTCTTTACTTCCGTTGAATTACCTATAACGCATCCCTCTCCCGTAATTACGTTTCCTCTGATAAATGCGCAATGACGGATCTCGGAATTGGGGCCGATTATTGCAGGTGCTTCAATTAATGCAGATTCAGCAATAACTGTTCCTTCGCCCGCAAGCACACCCGGCTTGATTTCGCTATATCCGTGAGCAATCAGATCATCATATATTGAAGCAATATATTCACCGATGCGGTCTAATGCTTCCCACGGATACTCTGTGCCAGAGAACAGATTTTGCATATATTCCGGAATGTGAGTGAATAGTTTATTCGTGGTTACTTCCGTCGATTTCATATTAAATAATTCCTTTCCTTCATCTTGTTCTCAATCTCACTAATTAGTGAATCGCATTCGTCTTCGGTAGTGGCTTCTGCCATAACTCTGATAAGGTTTTCTGTTCCGCTCGCGCGCAGAATTACTCTGCCGTTGCCTTTTAATCTATCATTTATATCGTTGACCAGATCAATCAAAACTTTGTCCTTTGTTGCAGCGGATTTATCTGTAACTTTATAGTTTTTTGTGATTTGTGGATATAGACTTACGGCTTTGCAAAGCTCCGAGACGGTGCATTTCCTGTCTTTCATTTCCTCTGTCAACATAATAGCTGTCAAAAGTGCATCACCGGTAGTAGCATATTTCCTTAAAATAATGTGCCCGGACTGCTCACCGCCGAGCTGATAGTCATGTTCTTGCATAGCCGAATATACATACTTATCACCAACTGCTGTAAACATACAATCGATCGATTCGTCTTTCAATGAATTGACCAATGCAAGATTCGACATTATTGTTGCTACGACAGTATTGCCTTTGAGCATATCTTTCCTTTTCAGACGCTTTGCGAGAATATATAGGATTTTGTCGCCATCTATGATGTTGCCGCTCTCATCCACAGCTATGCACCTATCGGCATCTCCGTCAAATGAAAATCCAAAGTCAAGTTTATTTTCCTTTACAAGCTTGCATAACGCCTCGGGGTGTGTTGAACCGCAGTTGCTATTAATATTAGTTCCATCAGGGCAAGCACCTATCAAATAGGTCTTTGCTCCAAGAGCATCAAAAACCGCTTTGGCAATCATCCATGATGCACCGTTTGCGCAGTCAAGACCAATTCTTAAATCTCTGTACGAGTGTGATGCGAGTGAAATGAGATATCCGACATATCTGTTTCTTCCGGCAACATGGTCAACTATCTTGCCGATATCTTCATCTGCAATAAGAGGCAGATCACATTCTTTGACGTTCAATCTGTTCAAATCACCGTCAAGATATGCCTCAATCATAAGAATAATTTCGTCTTCCATCTTTTCGCCAAAGTGGTTAATCACTTTAATGCCGTTATCTGCGAAATGATTGTGAGAAGCTGTTATCATTATTCCGCAATCAAAATTATCTTGTCTGACCACGTAAGAGACGCTTGGAGTGGTCGTTACGTGCAGCATATATGCATCAGCACCGGATGACGTGATGCCCGATGCGACAGCATATTCAAGCATATAGCTTGATAATCTTGTGTCTTTCCCGATCACGATTCGCGGTCGGTATTTCGGATCCTCTCTCTTGTAATACCATCCAAGAAATCTGCCTATTTTGAATGCGTGAAGTGCCGTTAGTTCAACATTGGCTTTGCCTCTGAAGCCGTCTGTTCCAAAGTATTTTGTATTATTACTCATATATTCCTCCGCAATTAGCATTTGCCAATAGTATATGCCGATCGGGAGAAAAATACACCGTCTGACCGATATTGCAGCAGACGGTGTATATAATTATTTGTAATCGTCCTCGCAAGCTTCTTCGTCAAGAGGAATATGGTTGCGGTTCAGCTTTTCGTGCTCTTCGCTTTCTTCACTTTCGTAAAGTTCGGACTTAATGAATGATTCTGCGGGATTTTCTTCTTCCGGCTCAATAACGTCATAATCTTCCGTATCAAACAAGTCGAGAAGGTAACCCTTCTTGAGATATTTGACATACTTCATCAGTGCGGCAAAAGCTGCGATGATTCCGACTATCCACGAAAGGGTAGAGAGGACCGCGATCCAAGCGCGCTTATTCTTTTCTTTTTTGATCTTTTCTGCGCGAAGCTCAAAAAGGTGAGTGGTGATATTATAGCAGGTTATAACGGTAATGACAAACATTGAGTATTTGCCAAGCTTGTATAAGATCCTGCGAAACTTCATTCCTGCTTTGGAAATGTTCTTTGACATACCGTTTTCTCCTTGCGATTAGTTATCGTTCTGCTTCGAGATGTGCTTGAGATATGCATTGATGAAACCGTCGATCTCACCGTTCATTACAGCGCCGATGTTCCCTGTTTCATATCCTGTTCTTGTATCCTTTGCAAGAGTGTAGGGCATAAATACGTAGGATCTGATCTGCGAGCCCCACTCAATATTTGTCTTGTTGCCCTGAATTTCTTCGATTGTATCAAGGCGCTCACGGATCTTGATCTCCATAAGCTTCGACTTAAGCATCTTCATGGCTGTTTCCTTGTTCTGGAGCTGAGAACGCTCGGTCTGGCAGGTTACAACGATACCGGTAGCCTTATGGATAAGTCTTACTGCCGAGGAAACCTTGTTGACGTTCTGTCCGCCAGCACCGCTCGAGTGGAATGCTATAAAGTCGTAATCTTCGTCACGGATGACGATCTCGTCGAGCTTATCGAATTCGGGCATAACTTCTATGGAAGCAAAAGACGTATGACGGCGACCTTGTGAGTCATAAGGGGAAACTCTGACAAGTCTGTGAACTCCGTTTTCGCTCTTGAGGTAGCCATAAGCATTGATGCCTTCAACCATAATCGTTGCGCTCTTGATGCCTGCTTCTTCGCCGTCAAGCCAGTCTGTGAGCTTAACCTTGAAGCCGTTGCGTTCTGCCCAGCGGGTGATCATACGGTAAAGCATCAAAGCCCAGTCCTGCGCCTCTGTTCCGCCCGCACCGGGATGGAAGGATACAATGGCATTGTTTCTGTCATATTCACCGGAGAGAAGGATAGAGATACGCTCTTTTTCTTCCTCTGCAACAATAGCGGCAAGCTCTTCTTCAACCTCGGGAACACAACTCTCGTCGTTTTCTTCGATTGCGAGCTCGGCAAGAGCAATGGCATCTTCAAGGCGGGCACAAAGAGCCTCGTAACCTGCTACGGTATCCTTTGCTTGCTTGATCGCCTGGAGAACTTTAGAAGAATTTTCCTGATTTGACCAGAAATCCGGATCAAGAGTGAGAGCTTCGAGCTCTTCGATCTTTACTCTTTGTTCGTCGATTCGGAGAGCGTTTCCAAGCTCTGCAACAACGGGGCGCATACCCGTCAATTTATATTTTGCTTCTTCAAGTGCAACAATCAAAAAAGACCTCCCGTCCATAAAGGACATTTAGTAATTATTTTTCATTATATTATAGCATATTTGACCTATGGATTTCAATGGTTATTTAAAAAAATTCAAATTTGTTATATATTTTTTCATAATTTCGCGTGCAACTGCTTGATTTTACGGGAATTTAATGATATTATATTATTATTAATACGAAAGTGAGCGGTATAATGATTAATGTATCTAAAGTAATGTGCGGTGCTGACAGAATTGATATAATTGAAAAATTGACAAAAGGAAAGAGATGCGGATTGCTGACAGCAGCTTCAGGTGTTGACTCACAAGGAATACCCACTTATTATAAGTTGCATCAGAATGGGGTACTTTCAGTTTTGTTTGCTCCGGAACACGGCATTCATTCTGTTATGCAAGACGGCGGCTGGGGCGGCGGCCATATAGACAAAGAAACAGGAGTTCCCGTTTATGATCTTCCTGCAAAAGGAAATCCGCAAATTGGCGAGGCGCTTTCTTTGTGTGACGTTGTAATATACGATATTCAAGATGTCGGCGCACGTTTTTATACTTACATTTATTGCCTGACCTACCTGATGCAAGAATGCGCGTCGAGAAATGTTCCTGTCATTATCTTGGATAGACCCGACCCTATTTGCGGATCACTTTCAGCAATATCAGGCGCGATTCTCGATGAATCAAAGTATTCCTCGTTTGTCGGCAGATATGCTATTCCCACAAGATATTCGCTTACCTGCGGCGAATTCGCAAAATATATTAACAGTGTAAAGAACATTGGGTGTGAGTTGATTGTTGTTGAGTGCCAAGGTTGGATGCGTGATATGTATGCTGACGAAACAGGGCTTCCGTGGATAAATCCTTCTCCGAATATTCCGAGCGTGAATACCGCTATCAATTACATCGGAACTTGTCTTATTGAAGCAACTAACATTTCCGAGGGAAGAGGCACTACAAGACCTTTCGATCTCGTTGGAGCTCCGTTTATTGATTCAGCTTATCTTTGCAATGAGATGAACTCCTATGGCTTGGAAGGGGTTTTCTTCAGCCGCGCGTTTTTTACCCCAATGTTTGGAAAGTGGAAAGATGAAGTTTGCGAAGGAGTTCAGCTTAACATATCAAATCGCATTTCGTATGATCCTCACGCCGCGGGTATATGTTTGATAGCAGCGTTAAGAAAGTACAAAGAATTCGAATGGCGCGAAAACGGTATGTGTCTGCGTTATGGGCGTGATACGCTAACTTCAGCCGAAATTATAGATCCAAGTCTCATCCTCGAAGGAGAGCGTGAAGGAATTGAAAGTTACAAGAAAATTATCAAGGAATTTTTGATATATAATTGAACTCGGAACTATCAAAATTTTCTAAAACTCTTGCTTGATAAGCCATTTTGTGATATACTATTAGTAATTATTTACTTGAGGTTGAAATATGAAAACTCTCCTTGTTGTTGATGGAAACAGCATCCTCAACAGAGCTTTTTACGGTATCAGAACTCTTACCAATTCTGCGGGATTACCTACAAATGCCGTCTATGGATTGGTGACTATGCTGACAAAGCAAATAGAAAAATATGCCCCCGATTATGCAGCAATAGCCTTTGACTTGCCCTCTCCGACGTTCAGACATAAAATGTATGACGGTTATAAAGCAACCAGAAAGGGTATGCCCGAAGAGCTTGCTCTTCAAATGCCTTATGCAAAGCGTGTGGCTGAAGCACTTGGCTTTACTATAATCGAAAAAGAAGGTTATGAGGCAGATGATATACTCGGTTCGCTTGCGAATCACGCAAACGATTCGGGAGAAGACGTTCTCAGTCTTATAATGACCGGAGACAAAGATTCTTTGCAGCTGATCAATGACAAAACAGTAATTCTTCTTGCGACGAATGTTGATTATGTATATTTTGACAGAGATGCATTCAGAGAGAAATACAGTGTTGACCCCGAACAGTTTGTTGACGTAAAAGCAATAATGGGCGATACCTCCGATAATATCCCCGGCATCAGCGGAATTGGAGAAAAAGGTGCTTTGTCTTTGATTTCGCAATTTGGTACGCTCGTAAAGGTATATGAATCGTATCAGTCGTCCGAACTCAAGCCGTCGGTGGTAAAGAAGCTTGAAGCAGGTCGTGATTCTGCTTTCTTGTCGCAAACACTTGCGCGTATTGAGGTCAATGTTCCCGAACTTCCGGAAGTTACCTCTCTGGTTTACCGAGGAATTGACAAAGAATCTGCACGCAAACTGTTTGAGGAACTTGAATTCGGCGCATTTATCAAAAAGTTTGAGCTTGATGCCGTCCCCAAGGACGTTGCAGTAGTATCGGAATCCGTTGCTTCTCTAAATGATAAGCAAAAACTTTTGGATTTGCTTTCTCACGAACACAGCGCTGTTTATTTCGGCGGTGAGGTTTTATATGCTTATGACGGTCAAGAAGCCGCAGAGGCCGAATTTGATGCTGATATCGCAAATGCGATAGTCAACAACGCTTCTCGCATAACTGCTTACGATGTGAAATCCATTTATGAAGCAGCCGATAAATTAGGCGTGAGATTCAGGAATATCGGAGACGATATTATGCTCGCCGCATATGTCCTTGATTCTCAAGGCGGCCACGATGTTGACAGACTCTCTATGAAGTATCTCGGAACGGACATCCCCGATACAGTTTCAAAAGCCGTTGTTGTCAAGAATATAGCAGACGTTGTATTAGCTAAATTGAAAATCAACAGTTCCGAAAAGCTTTATCGTGAAATCGAATTGCCTCTTGCCGGTGTACTTGCCGATATGGAGGAGGCGGGCTTTTGCATTGATATGCAGGGACTTGCAGATTACGGCGAGAAGCTTAAGGAAGAAGCTGATGCGCTTGCAGAGCGAATTTACTTCCTTGCGGGAGAAGAATTCAATATAAACTCACCCAAACAGCTTGGAAATATCCTTTTTGAAAAGCTGAAGCTTCCAAGCGGCAAGAAGACGAAGACAGGATATTCCACCAATGCTGAGATCCTTGAAAAACTTGCGTCAAAGCATCCGATAGTATCCGATATCCTCGATTACCGTCAGCTTACAAAGCTGATCGGCACTTATGTTGTCGGTTTATTGAAGCTTGCGACCGAAGAAGGCAGAATTCATACTAATTTCAAACAGACGGGAACGGCCACCGGCAGACTATCTTCAGCTGAACCGAATTTGCAGAACATTCCTGTTCGAACAGATGCAGGAAGAGAATTGAGAAAATTCTTCTTGCCGCGCAAGGGATATAAGTTGATCTCCGCAGACTATTCGCAGATCGAACTCAGACTCTTGGCGTGTATTGCAAATGATGAAGCAATGCTTTCTGCTTTTACGTCAGGCGTAGATATTCACACGTCTACTGCTTCTGCGGTATTTGGCGTTCCGGTTCATATGGTTACACCGATACTGAGAAAACGAGCAAAAGCCGTCAACTTCGGTATTGTATACGGAATTGGCGAGTATTCGCTTTCACAAGACCTCGATATCACTGTAAAGCAAGCAAAGGAATATATTGAAAGCTATCTTGCTTCATATCCCGGTGTTTCCGCGTATTTGCGCGATATTGTCAAATATGCAACAGAACACGGTTCGGTCGATACTCTTTACGGAAGGACGAGATATATCCCCGAAATACAATCTAAAAATGGCGTTATGAGAAAATTCGGTGAGCGCGTTGCGATGAACAGCCCAATTCAAGGAAGTGCTGCTGATATCATCAAAATCGCAATGCTTAACGTAAGCAAACAACTCGAAAATTCCGATATTGATGCAAAGCTCATCCTGCAAGTACACGACGAATTGATTATTGAAGCTCGTGCAGATCAAGCAGAAAAGGCAGCGCAGATATTGAAAGAAGAAATGGAAAATGCAGTTCAATTACCCATACCGCTGACAGTCGATCTATCAATAGGCGACAGATGGTATGAAACCTAAAATAAAGGAGAAATAACTATGAGACTTCGTGCCCCCTCTTACCCCTTGATTACTATTGACCCCTATTTCAGCGTTTGGTCGCCCGCAGATCAACCGACAGATACCGATACTACTCATTGGACCGGCAAGCCGTTCACTCTTTCTGTTGTTGCAAACATTGATGGTAACGATTACCGCCTTATCGGCAAATGCGACGCTGATACCATTCCCGCAGCAAATATGATAGCTGTTGATTGCAACGCGTTTTCAACTATCTACACATATTCGATCAACGGTGCAAAAATTACGTTGAAATTTACCTCTCCCGTTATTCCCGATGATCTTTATATGCTTTCAAGACCGATCAGCTATCTTGAGGTTACAAAGGAATCCTCTGACTCGCGCCGCCATACTGTCAATGTAAAAGTCGAAATGTCCGAGGAGATCTGTATGAATCTGAAGGGTGATTCCGAAGTCGAGATCGAAAAGATTGAGCTCGGAAAGTACTCTTCCATTAAGATGGGTAGTAAGGAGCAGAAGGTTCTCGAAAGAAACGGCGACGATCTTCGAATCGAATGGGGATATTTCTACTTGACCGGTCTTGGTGAAACCTATACTCGCGTAGATTACGAAGGAATGAATTTTGTCGGTATCAATGCTGAAGTGAAATCTTCAAACATTTTCACTTTTGCTTATGATGATATTGAAAGCATTCAGTATTTCGGTAAGAATCTGAAGACTTATTGGAACAGAAACGGCGAAAAGATCACCGACGAAATCCTTAAGGCTCACGGCGATTACAGATACGTAATTCGCAAGTGTGATCAGATCGGCGAAAATCTCTTCTGTGATGCTGTAAAAGCAGGCGGTGAGAAATATGCAGAGATCTGTGAATTGTCCTTCAGGCAGGCTATCGCGGCCCATAAACTCGTTCTTGATGAGAATGGAGAAGTGCTCTTTATTTCAAAGGAATGCTTCTCGAATGGATGTGCTGCTACTGTTGACGTAAGCTATCCTTCCATCCCTCTCTTCTTGATCTACAACCCCGAGCTCGTCAAGGGTATGATGCGTCCTATTTATAAATATGCTGCGTCTGATGAATGGCAGTATGATTTTGCTCCTCACGACGCTGGCAGATATCCTCACGTTAACGGTCAGGTATATGGCGGCAACAGACTCGAAAAGCAGATGCCCGTTGAGGAATGTGGCAATATGCTTGTTATGGAACTTGCAGTTGCGGTTGCAACAAAGGATGTATCTTTTGCTGCGGAACATATAGAGACTCTCGATCAATGGGTCAAGTACCTCATTGATAACGGCAGAGATCCCGCAAACCAGCTTTGTACCGATGACTTTGCAGGCCATCTCGCACATAACTGTAACCTCTCGCTCAAAGCGATAATGGGTATTGCAGGCTATGGCATAATCAAAGGTATGCTTGGTGACAAACGTGCGAAGAGAAAGTATATTTCTATGGCACGCGATATGGCGTTGGATTGGGAAAAGAGAGCATCCAACGGTGACGGAAGCTATCGCCTTGCTTTTGACCGCCCCGGTACGTTCAGCATGAAGTATAACATTGTCTGGGACAAGCTTCTCGGTACAGAAATCATGCCCAAGAGTGTTATCGAATCTGAGGTTGCAAGTTATCGCGCTCATGCTCATCCTTACGGTCTCCCACTCGATAACCGCCAGCCTTATACAAAGAGCGATTGGCTCATCTGGACTGCAACTCTTGCAGGCAACAGAGATACCTTTGAAGACATGGTCGCTCCTCTTTGGGATGCATATAATTCGATGCAGTCGAGAGTTCCTGCAACCGACTGGTACTACACGATAACCGGTCAGCACAAGGCATACAACAGCAGCTCCGAGAATGTTGAAAAGAGCTTCAGAAACAGAACTGTTGTCGGCGGTCATTTCATCAAATTGCTCGAGTATAAGGGCATAATGAAATTATAATTAAGGAATTAGCATGATTACAAAGAATAATGATATAACAACGCTTTGCGATAATATCTCGGTAAACCACGCAACGGGACATTTGACGTTCGCGGGGCGAGATACTGTTGAGCTTGCGAAGCGTTACGGAACTCCTCTTTATCTGATTGACGAAGATCACATCAGAACTATGTGCAAGGTATACGTTGATTCAATGAAAGAAGCATTTGATGAGTATTCCAAGCCCTTGTTCGCAAGCAAAGCACTTTGTTTCAAGAAGATATATAATATCGTTGAATCCGAGGGCGTAGGTGCTGACGTTGCTTCGGTAGGTGAACTGTTTACCGCAATACGTGCCGGTTTTTCTCCTGAAAACATAATTTTCCATGGTAATAACAAAACCGACGATGACATTGAATTTGCAATAGGACAAAAGGTCGGATGCTTTGTTTGTGACAACAGGGAAGAGCTCGAGTCGATCAATAAATGTGCGAAAGATCACGGTATCAAGCAGCGCATTATGTTGCGAATTACTCCCGGAATTGACCCTCACACTCACGCGAAGATCAACACCGGCAGAATCGACAGCAAGTTTGGCGCACCTATTGAAACACATCAAGCAGAAGAGCTGACACACTATGCTTTGAGCCTTGAAAATATTAATTTACTGGGCTTCCACTGTCACATAGGATCGCAAATATTTGATTTTGAGCCTTTTGCCGATGCTGCTAAGATCATGCTTGGTTTTATTGCCGATATTAATGATAAATTCGGTTATTCGGCTAAGTATCTGAATCTCGGCGGCGGTATGGGTGTAAGGTATACTTCAGGTGATCCCGTTATCGATTACAGAGCCAATATCCTGAAGATCGGCGAAATTGTCAAACAGGAATGCAAGACTCTCGGAATCAAGCAACCGCATATCTTTATGGAACCGGGCAGAAGTATTGTTGCGGCGGCGGGAATGACTCTCTATAAGGTTGGCGCAACAAAAATCATTGAAGGTTTCCGCAATTACGTTTCCATTGACGGAGGTATGGCGGATAACCCCAGATATACTCTGTATTCATCACCGTATACTGTCGCCCTTGCAAACAGAATGAATGATGCTCCGACGTTTAACTGTACTGTTGCAGGCAGATGTTGCGAAAGCGGAGACCTGATTCAGGAAAACGTTGATATACCTCATCCGGTCAGAGGCGATTATCTTGCGGTGGTTACCACCGGTGCATACAACTATTCTATGGCTTCAAACTACAACAGGCTTTGCAGGCCTCCCGTTGTGGTTTTGTCGGAAAAGAGGGAATATGTTGCAGTTGCGCGCGAAACGCTGGCAGACCTTATTTCAAATGACAAATGAATAAGCAAAAGGCAACCGAAACGGTTGCCTTTTGCTTATTTAAGTTCAAGTGTTCTTTTGTATGCTGACGTAACAGCGTTCATTGCCGCTGCTCGGAAAGCTCCGTTTTCAAGTGCGTGTACACCTGCAATAGTTGTGCCTCCGGGGCTGCAGACTCTGTCCTTCAGCTCACCTGGTTTGCTCTCGTGCAATAATAGTTCAGCACTGCCCTTGAGCATTTGTGCTGCATAGAGGATTGCCTTGTCACGGGGTAATCCGCATTCGACTCCTGCGTCGGCAAGGGCCTCTGCAAACATAAATGCAAAAGCGGGACCGCAACCGGAAACGGCGCTTCCGGCATCAATAAGATACTCGGGAAGGTTATCAAGCTTTCCGGCTTTAGCCATTATCTCGAGAAATTCAACAATCATTTGATCTGTGACGAGATCATTGACATCGTAAAGGATCATACCTTCGCCGACGGAAGCAGGCATATTGGGCATAATGCGTATGATAGGTCTTGTGATTCCAATAACTTGTTCGAAATACGATATTTGCAAAGCGGCTGCCATTGTAATAATAATAGCATCGCTGTTGTTAATTGATTCTACATACGGACCTAATGCGTTTTGCATAACCTGAGGTTTTACTCCGAGAAAAATAAACTTACAAGAAGAGATGATTTCATTAAAAGAAAGCTCAATCGTACCAAATTCGTTGCAGAGAAGAGAAGTTTTTGATTTATCATAATCACAAACGGCAATATTATTGCCGCCGACTGCAGAAGCTGCTGCCCTTGCAAGAGCACCGCCCATATTTCCACAGCCAATAAAGCCTGCTTTATATTTCATAGTATCACTCCTTACCGTATTTGTCCGTTTCCGCGAATTTTGTATTTATACGATGTTAGTTCGCAAAGTCCCATAGGACCTCTAGCGTGCATTTTTTGTGTTGAAATTCCGATCTCACAGCCAAGACCGAATTCGCCTCCGTCGGTGAATCTTGTTGATGCGTTCCAATATACAGATGTGCTGTCGATGGCATTTAAGAACAATTCGGCAGATTCAGCGTTTTCTGTAACGATAGACTCGCTATGCTGCGTTGAATGCTCTGCGATATGCTTGATAGCTTCTTCAAGCGAATCAACAACCTTAATTGCCAGGATATAATCAAGGAATTCTGTATCGAAATCCGAGTCAGAAGCAGGTGTGCCATCAATAATAGAAGCAGCGCGAGTATCAACTCGAAATTCTACGGGAATCTTACCGCTACTTTCTCTTTTAGTTCTTAAAAGCTCTGAAAGCTGCGGCAAGAAACTTGAAGCAATGTTCTTATGAACTATGCAAACCTCTGCAGCATTGCAAACCGAAGGCCTTTGGGTTTTGGCATTTTCGATTATATTCAGAGCTTTGCCGATATCAGCGTCTTTGTCAACGTAAATATGGCATATTCCTGTACCTGTTTTAATGCAGGGAACCTTTGCGTTTTCAACGCAAGAGCGTATGAGTCCCGCGCCTCCGCGAGGAATGAGGACATCAATGTAATCAACAGCGTGCATGAGTTCCGTTGCAGCTTCTCTTGTATTATCTTCAAGAATATTAACCGCATCTTCAAAACCGAACGGTGAAAGGGCGTCTTTTATAGCTCCAATGATCGCCATAGAAGTTTTATGTGCTTCCTTTCCGCACTTAAGCACACACGCGTTTCCGCTCTTAAAGCAAAGTGCCGCTGCATCGGACGTTACGTTTGGCCTGCTTTCATATATAATAGCGACCACACCAAGCGGTACCCCAACTTTTTCGATCTTGAGCCCGTTTGGGAGGGTTTGAGATGAAATGATTCTTCCGACAGGATCGGGCAGTTTGATCACGTCTCTGATTCCGTTTGCCATAGACTTGATCCTATCCCCTGTCAGTATCAATCTGTCGATCATAACGTCGGATAAAACACCTTTGGAGCGCTCAACATCCTCGGCGTTTGCCGACAAGATGTTTGACGTAGCGGATTCCAATGCATCCGCCATTAAAGCAAGGATCTCGTTCTTTCTTGATTCGTCCAAAAGAGAAAGGGAAGAGGAGATCGCTTTTGCTCTTTTCATAATTTCTATTGTAGTTGCCATAAGATCACCTATTTGATATAAAACGAGTGCATACAGGGTTGTTATTGTTAATGATATCGTACAAAATCTTAGGATTGGCGCCGTTAGCGATAATCATATCACATCCGCCATTAAGACATATTTCGGCTGCAGAGAGCTTCGTTCTCATTCCACCCGTTCCAAGTCCGGAAGAAGTGTCGCCGGCGAGCGCAAGAACATCGGAATTGATCTCGCGGATCTCCTTGATCAATTCAGCCTTGGGATCAATGTGCGGATCCGCAGTGAAAAGTCCATCAATGTCCGAAAGCAATATCAAAAGATCGGCAGATATGCTGACACTAACAAGTGCTGAAAGGGTGTCGTTGTCGCCAACTTTAATTTCATCGGTGGCTATAGTGTCATTTTCGTTGATGATAGGTAGTGCTTTCAGCTCAAGCAGTCTGCTTATCGTATTTGAAAAGTTCTGATGTCTTTCCTGATTGTTAAAATCATCGCCCGTTAACAGTATTTGCGCAACGTTGTGATGATATTCTGCAAATAGCTTGTCGTATCTATACATCAATTCGCACTGACCAACGGCTGCGGCAGCCTGTTTGGTGGCAATATCGCTCGGCTTTCCTTGGAGAGAGAGTTTAGCTGCCCCCATGCCTATTGCGCCGCTTGATACGATGATCACCTCTTCGCCCGAGTTCTTGATGTCGCTGATGATCCTGCAGAGCTCCTCGGTGCGTCTGATATTTAATTCGCCCGATTTGTGAGCGAGAGTGGAAGTTCCGATTTTAATTACTATTCTCATTATATCCCTCGTCAAATCAAAGATATATATCTAAAAAGATTGTATACGCTTATTCCGATAATTGCCACAAGCATACAGCAAAACAGAATGTCAACTGCTTTAGTGCTCATTTTCTTATTAATTTTTCTGCCGATGAATCCGCCTGCGATACCCGAAACGATCATTACTGCGAGTGTTATGTAATCGGTTTCGGGTACAGATGATGAAGCGAAGGTGAATATCAAGCTTGCAGTCTGCGCGAAGAAAATCATATAAAGTGAATTGAGTGCAGCCGTCTTGGTGGTCATAGAGAAGAAGAAATACAATACTGCAAGATTAATCGGTCCTCCACCTATTCCAAGGAAAGAGGAGAGAATTCCGAGAAAAAAGCCGATCGAAAGGCAAACAACAGTTGATTTGATATTGTTTGTCTTTATGTGTTTCTTGTTCAGTACGTAAAGAAGCACTCCTCCTGTGAGAAGAATCATTATAACGCTCTGTGCAGTTCCGACTATTCCATCATTACCTGCGGCGTTTTTAATTATATCAAAAAGCAGTTTGCCAACCACTCCGCCTACTGCCGATCCTATTGCTAAAGGAGTGGTGCGCCCTTTATCGATTTTTGCATCTCCGCCTTTTGAAGACAACAGTGAAACAATACTCATCGCAAGAACGCTGCAACCGGAAAGAAAGCTGATTTGAGAAACAGAAATCACCGCAGTAGCATCAAGTACCGGCTTTATGATAACGCCACCACCGATGCCTGAAATGGCGCCCAAAGTAGTTGCCAATAAGCAGATTAGTGAATAGAACAAATATTGCATAATTTACACCTTAATTATTAATGTAATAATTGTATCACAATTCAACCAATAAATCAATAGCAATAATGTATTTTGCAAGAAAATATTTTGAAACTTGCAAGGCCGTGAATAAATATCCACATAATACACAAGTGTGGGCATGAGCGAGAAATATAATCTAAAAAAGCACAAGGCACGCAAAATGGCGCGCCTTGTGCTTTTGGTGGAGGCGAGGGGAATCGAACCCCTGTCCGAAAACCAATCCTTACGGTTTTCTACGAGTGTAGTCGGTTATTTGCATTCCCATCATACGCCGAGAACCGACGCTCTGCGTAATCAAGTATCCTTTTTATGCGTGATCGCTTCAAAGGCTAAATGGCGATTCACGTTCATCGCTACATGACGCTCGCATCCCGGGTCGCGATAATCCCGGGCGGAACGGGCGGCTCCTCAGAGCCGCGTCACTGCCGTTTAGGCAGCAAATGCTACGTTATTGTTAGCGTTTAATGTTTAAGTTGAGCCGTTTAAGAGTTGCTCAGCTCTACTCGCTTACCGTATCTCAAAATCCCCGTCGAAACCTTTACGCCCCCATATATATCAATCAGCAGGGAAGTGCGGATCAATAATCATAATTAGTCTTTCTGATTCTTTCGCTATCTCTTGAAGCTTGCTTCTCGGCTTCAGCATCGCGCTTATCATAAAGCTTTTTGCCTCGGCAAAGTCCGACTTCGACTTTTACATTAGAATCCTTAAAATATAGTGAAAGCGGAACCAAAGTATAACCTTTTTGCGAAACCAAAGAAAACAGCTTTAAGATCTCACGCTTATGCATCAAGAGTTTGCGAGTTCTTCTGGGATCGCGATTGAATATGTTACCTTGCTCATAAGGACTGATATGGATTCCGTTAGCGAAAATTTCGCCATTTTTGATCGTGCAGTAAGAATCCTTCAAGTTGACTTGTCCGGCACGAAGACTCTTTACCTCGGTGCCGACAAGAGAGATACCGGCTTCGTATTTGTCATCAACAAAGTAATCGTGATATGCTTTGCGATTTGCAGCAATTTGTTTGGTTCCTTTTGCTTTAGCCATCAGCCAATACCTCCTTTAGAACTGCATTATATTATACAACATTTGAAATAAAAAATCAATAGAAACTTGTAGGATTTTTGATTTTGGTTAAAATTTGCGCGTGAAGTGTATAGAAGTAGTGGATTGTATACTCAATCTTAAATTCTATATTAGTTCGTAAAATCAAAGTTTTACGCACGTAAGGGAAGTGTTAAATAATATTTAAAGCTTAACAATTGCTACGCCGGGCGCGATTCGGTATTTTGGAGATCGCTGTATTTGTGTGAAATGTACAAAAATCTTTCTTAAATCTGTACAATCATACAAAATTTTATTTTTTTAAAAAATATTTTGACTTTTTCACAAAATAATGTTATAATTATTATAATGAGCGTTTGGTGTTACAACAGCACGCTTACATATTATTTCGGAGGTCGCAACAATGTCCATCAAAATGCGTTATCTTTATGCGTCGGGCAAAAAGAAATTCGCCACCATCGGTGACATCGTTAAAGAAAAATTTGCTTTGACAAACAACAATGCGGTTGATGTAATTCCGCCTGCATATCCCTGTGATAAGGAAAGACTTGTATTCATCGGCATCACCGTTAAGGACGAGCCTGAAAACAAGGTTAGACTTTTCTGCCAGCAGCTTGATAAGACTAAGTCTGCTTACGTTGCACTTATTGTAGACGGCAACGAAAAAGGTGCGAATGCTATCAAGGAAATGCTTGCTTCCGCAGGAACCAACGTATTTCCTGAAGTTCTCTTTATTAAGGGCGGTCTGCCTTTCCTCGGTAATCTCAATGCTGATGAAAAGAAAGCTCTTGATGAGTGGCTTGACAGAGCTCGTGCATATATGGGCTAATTCACAATTTGTTCATAAAGCTCAACGCGAACGCGTTGAGCTTTATGTTTTTATCCATATTTCTTATTAACTATTACGCAACACGCAGTTACAGCGATTATAACCAACAGTGAAACTCCTGCAATAGCAATTATTGTTCCGCTTTCGATCTCTTGTTGCTGTTTGATTTCTGTTTTGAACGGTGCAAGAACGTCGATCTCGTATTCGCCGTCACGATTGGTAATTCTGACGTATTCTTTCTTGATGCAGTCGCTCGCCATATCGTTTCTGAAGGTTCCGTTATTCTTTCTGATCATATATTCAAGCCAAAAATCCTGACTCGAATATGTATAGCCATCGCTTTCGGTCGTTGTATCGGTTATATATGTAACTTTTATGTTATATAGCTGCTGCATTGTGAATTCCATTTTAGTATCACCTTCGGCATCGATATATTCATCACTGAATAAATCATTGAGCTTTTGGTGTTCACCATAAATCGCATAATCTATAAAATCATAAATCACACAGAAAGAATCTCTGATATCGGAAGGAACATCATTCAAATTATCGTTTACAATTTCGATAGTGATTCCGTTTTGTGAATTTTCAAATCTCACATTACGATCGAGTTCGAGGTAATTCTCGTCTTTCATAATGTCATAATCGTAGTCCGCCTCATGGAATATTATCGTGTTCCCGACAATATTTTGCGGTTTATTGGCATTTTCAATTATAGCCATAATTGAAAAGCAAAGAACGGTGATACCGATAATTACGCAGAGAAATGTAATTATCAAACCTTGGGCTCTTCTCTTCTGATTTTTTGTTTTTACAGCAACTTGGCTTGTTCTATATCCTGGATTTTGACTATTCATATAGGTATACCTCCGCTTTTTTACTATGTTATCATACTTTTATTATCAATTTAGATGAAAATTCATTAATATTTGGTTAATCTTTAATATTAATTGACGTATTTTATTTTCAGCTATTGAAATGAATCAAAAATTATGCTATAATATAATGAATATTTATTTCAAAAAAGGACTCGCAAATATGAAATATCTCGTATTAATTCCCGATGGAATGGCTGATGAGAAGGTCGCTTCGCTTGGAAACAAGTCACCTATGGAAGCAGCAAACAAACCTGTTATGGACAGACTTGCCGCAAGCTCTTTATATGGATTAGTTCAAAACGTACCTGAAGGTATGGTTCCTGAATCGGATACAGCTAATATGGCAATACTTTCATTCAACCCTAAGGTTTATTCTAAAGGCAGATCTCCTCTTGAAGCAGTAAGTATGGGACTCAAGCTCGAAGGCGAGGATGTTGCCATCAGAGCCAACACCGTATCCCTTTCCGATGACGAGAATTATGAAGACAGAATAATGCTTGACAACGCGGCGGATGAGATCACGACCGAAGAGGCGGCGATTTTAATCGATGCCGTTAACTCCGAACTCTCCGATAAGTTCAAGAAGCTTTATGTCGGTGTTTCTTACAGACATTGTCTTGTCTGGAAAGGCGCAAATGATAAATATAATTTCACTCGCCCACACGATATTATCGGCAAGAGGATTGGTGAATATATTCCCGCTGGCGCTGAAGGCAAGGAATACTTGGAATATATGAAAGAATCCTGCCGTATTCTTGACAAGCATCCTCTTAACGAGGAAAGAAGGAAACGCGGAAGATTGCCCGCCAACTCCCTGTGGCTCTGGAGCCCCGGGAAGCCTCTCTCTCTTCCCTCCTTTAAGGAAAAGTTCGGTTTGACAGCAACTGCGATTTCTGCCGTTGACCTCATTAAGGGAATAGGTATTTGCGCTGATATGAATACTGTCGACGTTGAAGGAGCAACCGGTACAGTCAACACTAATTATCAGGGCAAGGCAGATGCGACTATCGAAGCTTTCAAAAACGGAAGCGATCTTGTTTACCTGCATTTCGAAGGTCCCGATGAGCACGGTCACAGGGGCGAGCCGGACGTAAAGACCAAGTCGATCGAATTGATCGATTCATTAGCGCTCTCTCCGATTCTTAATTATCTTGAAAATTGCGGCGAGGATTTCGGTGTTCTCATTCTTCCTGATCATCCCACTCCCGTAAGAATCAGAACACACTCAAACCAACCCGTTCCGTATATCATTTATTCTTCAAAGCACACTAATAACGGTGTTTCCAATTACAACGAAACCAGCTGTGCTTCGGGAAAATATATCGAGAACGGTTGGGAGCTTATGCAATATTTTATTGATTCATGTAATTGATTTGAGGTGAATTATTGTGGATGAAATGAATAATACTTTCAATGATGTTGAGGAAAAGGCGAATAAAAAGCCCAAAACTACACTTTTGAAAGAAATATTTGACTACTTTGAATTATTTATCTTATCAGCATGCGCAGTGCTGTTACTGTTCAGCTTTGCAACAAGAATATGCCGAGTTGACGGTCCTTCGATGCTCAATACACTTCATGATAGTGAAATGCTGTTGGTAACAGATATCTTCTACACTCCTTCGCGTGGAGATATTGTTGTATTTCACCAAACAGGAGATCAACCTTCTGATCTTAATGAACCTATCGTAAAAAGAGTAATCGCTACTGAGGGCGAATGGATCGACATAAAGACTGAAGGCGGGAAACTGTTGGTAACTGTCTACGATCCCGATTTTAAGAATCCTATTGTCTTGGATGAATTTTATGCACGCTACGATGACGGATTAGGATACTACAAATACGATATTTATCCGATTCAGGTGCCGGAAGGATGTACGTTTGTTATGGGTGATAACAGAGGAAACTCACTTGACAGCCGTTCTCAGTCAATCGGTTTTGTTGACAACAGGCGTATTCTTGGTAAGGTCGTATGCCGACTACTGCCTTTTGATAAGTTTGGAACAATAGACTAAATTATAGAAACGGAAAAATAATTATGCCATCTCAGGTTATACAGTGGTTCCCGGGTCATATGGCCAAAACAAGGCGTATGATTTCGGAGAATCTGAAAAACGTTGATGCGGTGATCGAAATGAGGGACGCAAGAATCCCAATCAGCTCAAAAAATCCCGAAATAGAAAAACTGACGCAAAACAAACCCCGACTTATTCTGCTTAACAAGGCGTCACTTGCTGATCCCGTAGAATCAAAAAAGTGGGTTGAACACTTCTCTACTTCAAATACAGCTTGTATTCTTACCGACTGTGCCGACGGTTCGGGCTTCAACGAGATAGCTCCGGCTCTCAACAGAATGTGCGCCGAGAAGCTTGCTGCATACGAGCGCAAAGGAATGCACGGTCGCCATATCCGCGTTATGGTATTGGGAATCCCCAATGTAGGCAAATCTTCTTTCATCAACAGACTTGCGGGCGGCAAGCGGGCAAAAGTCGAGGATCGTCCCGGCGTTACGAGAGATAAGCAGTGGGTACAGACCAAGAATAATCTCGATCTGCTTGATATGCCCGGTGTTTTGTGGCCAAAGTTTGATGATAAAGTTGTTGGCGAAAATCTTGCTCTCACGGGAGCAGTCAAGGATGATGTTATTGATACTGTTGAGCTTGCCGCTGTTCTTGTTAACAGATTGCGAGTTACTCATCCCGAATTGCTTTGCGCCCGGTATAAACTGACAAGCGAGGATATCGCCGAAGACGTAACTGTTGGCGAGATATTTGATATTATCGGACAAAAGCGAGGTTTTCTGCTTCGAGGCGGTGAGATTAATTACGATCGTGCCGCTGCGGTTATTCTCGATGAATTCAGAGCGGCGAAGATTGGTAGAATCACGCTTGATCTTTGCCCAACCGAAAAGGAGGCTTGAAATGCCTGATTTTTCGATTGAGAAAGCAAAGAACGAGCAAGGCTATCTTCACGTGTGCGGTATAGATGAGGCCGGCAGAGGGCCTCTGTGCGGTCCTGTGGTCGCTGCTGCGTGTATAATGCCGATAGATGTTGATATTCCCAAACTAAATGATTCCAAAAAGCTTTCTCCCAAGACAAGACTCGCTCTTTTCGACGAAATCAGAGAAAAGGCGATCGCATATTCTATCGGTTACGGAACTGTTGAAGAAATAGATCAGTATAACATTCTCGAGGCAACGCTCCTTGCTATGCGCCGAGCGGTGGAAGGACTTCAGATCAAACCTGATTATCTGCTTGTTGACGGCAACATTTTCAGAGATTTTGATTTGCCCGGAGAACCGGTAATTAAGGGCGATGCAACATCATCATCAATAGCCGCTGCTTCGATTCTTGCAAAAGTTACGCGAGATCTGCTCTGTGACGAGCTTGATGCACTCTATCCCGAGTACGGTATCAAACAACACAAGGGATATGGCACGAAGGCACACATGGATGCTTTGAGAAAATACGGTCCCACACCGTGCCACCGAAAGCAGTTTATCAGATTTCTTGATAAGAAAACCTTATGAGAAAGCTAAACACTAACCAACTTGGTGACATTGGAGCATTCGGCGAAGATGTTGCTGTCGATTATCTTGAAGCCGCTGGATACGAAATTATCGAAAGAAATGCCGTTTGCGGCGGTCATGAGATCGACATTATTGCGACTGATATGAAATACATTGTCTTTGTTGAGGTCAAAACGCGCACAAAGTATTACGGTAAATCTATTTACGGATCCGCTGCTTCCGCAGTTGACAAAAGAAAACAAATGCATATTATTTCCGCGGCAAGATCTTACCTGCAAGAAAAACGTTTAAGAAGAATCCCGCGCTTCGATGTTATTGAAGTATATGTAGAAAAAACAGATAATTCCTTTAAAGTTGTAAACGTAAATCATTTGCCCCGAGCTTTTGCTTCGGGGAGATAAGAGGTTAAAATGAAATTTATCAGCACAAGAGATATAAAGGGCGATTCCCGTGTTTCCGCGGCTTTTGCTATCAAACAGGGTTTGGCACCCGACGGAGGACTCTACGTTCCCGAATACATACCGCAGATCGACGAAGCGTTCGTTACTTCCCTGCTTTCCAAAACTTATCCGGAAAAGGCGGCAGAGATACTTTCGCTTTTCCTTGACGATTTCACAAAGGAAGAACTCCTTGAATACTCGCACGCCGCATATATAAACAACACTTTCCCCGAGTCGGTTGCGCCTTTGGCAGAAGTAACTGATAATCTATCGGTTCTCGAGCTTTGGCACGGTCCCACAGCAGCGTTTAAAGACTTTGCACTGTCAATTATGCCCCGTTTGCTTACAGCTTCCCTGAGAAAGCTCGGTGAGTCACGCACGGCTCTTATTCTCGTTGCTACATCAGGTGATACCGGCAAGGCTGCTCTTGAAGGCTACCGCGACGTTGACGGTATAAAGATCAAGGTATTCTATCCCGTTGACGGTGTAAGTAAGGTGCAGAAGCTCCAGATGGCAACACAGACGGGTAATAACGTTGATGTCTGCGCTATCAGAGGTAACTTTGATGATGCACAGACCGGCGTTAAGAAAATTTTTTCCGACAAAGAGATTGCAGAAGAGCTGAACGCAAAGGGTTACTTCCTTTCAAGTGCAAACTCCATCAACTGGGGCAGATTGGCTCCTCAGATCGTTTATTATTTCTCTGCTTATTGCGATCTTTTGACCAATAATAAGATCAAATACGGTGACGTCGTTGATTATTGTGTTCCTACCGGAAACTTCGGTAATATTCTTGCCGGATTTATTGCAAAGAAGATGGGACTTCCCGTAGGTAAGCTTATCTGCGCTTCTAATACCAACAATATCCTTACCGATTTCCTGAGCACCGGTGTGTATGACAGAAACCGTAAGTTCCACACTACGATCTCTCCTTCGATGGACATCCTTATTTCGAGCAACCTTGAGCGTCTTCTCTATTTCGTTGCGGGAAGCGGAGTTGTAGTTAACTGCATGAAGTCGCTTTCGGACACCGGTTCTTACTCGATCGCAGAGGATATTTTGGCTCGAATTAATTCCGATTTCTGCGGTTACTACGCTGACGAAACAGCAACCACAGAAACGATTGGCAACGTATATGAGAATCACGGCTATCTTTGCGATCCCCACACTGCCGTAGGTATGCATTGCGCTGACCTTTATATGGACAGCCATAATTTCAACAACCTCGTCGTACTTTCAACTGCAAGCCCCTATAAGTTTGCTTCAAGCGTTTATAATGCATTGACGAAATGTAAAGCACCCGAGGGATACGAAGCTCTCACAGCTCTTTCCGATCTTACTTCCACTCCCATTTCTACTCCTCTTGCAGGACTTGACAAACGCACCGTTCGTTTCGAGCGTGTTTGCGATCCCGAGCAGATGGCAGAGGATATGTTTGATCATCTCAATGATTAATAAAGGGTTGCATTTCTGCAACCCAAAAGGAATTATTCGCAGCGAGGCTTAAAGGTCGTGCAAGCAGTATCGGTACTTGTATCAGCCTTGGAGGGACCTACCAAGATCTGCTTTGCCGTGCAATGAGTTTCGCAATCGTGATATTGGCAGTTCTTTACGTCGCAAACAATGCCTTCAATGTGCTTCTGCACTTTACCGGAAGAGCAACATCCGTTCTTATATTCGTCCATAATCAAGATCTCCTTTCATGGAACTGCATTTAGTATTTCCGTACAGAAACGAGATTATTCAAGCAAAAGGAGAAAGAAAATGGCTTTATTTACGATAGCTGACCTGCATTTGCCGGGTAAAGAAGGAAAAAATAAATCCATGGAAATCTTCGGAAGCAGATGGATAGGCGGCGTTGAAAAGTTGATATATAATTGGAACGCGATCGTAAAACCCGAGGACACGGTAGTTCTCCCCGGTGATATTTCCTGGGCGATGATGCTTGAAGATGCAAAAGAGGATTTTGCTCTTATGCACTCTTTGCCAGGAACAAAGCTCATCGGAAAAGGAAATCATGATTTTTGGTGGACAACGGCATCGAAGATGTATCGTTTCTTTGATGAAAATAAATTCGACACATTGAAAATTCTATATAACAATTCATTTGTTGTTGAGAACACTGTTGTCTGCGGTTCAAGAGGATGGTTTTCTGAGGAATCAAATCAAAAAACAGTCGGAGACGTTGATTGGATGAAAATCGTGGATCGTGAAACAATGCGACTCAAAATGAGCCTTGAATCGGTTGATCCGCAGCACTCGGATTTGCAAAAGAAGGTCTTTCTGCACTTCCCTCCCGTTTGGAATTCATCCGTCTGTGAAGGCATTATACAGCTGATGCACCAGCATAGCGTTACCGAATGTTACTACGGTCACATACACGGATATTATTCTTCTGATGCCAATTTTGTCTATGACGGTATATCATTCAAACTGATTTCAGCCGACTATCTTTCGTTTTGCCCGCTGAAAATTTTAGAATAAATGTAAATATTTTATGGTCATATTTGATATTTTTATTAAATCACTTGACATATAATGAAAAATGAGTAAAATATATAAGAATGTATTCATTTCGAAAGGAATATAAAAATGACTATCAGAAAAACAGAAATCAACGAAAAATCTCAGGCAGTTGTCGAGTTCTCTTTTGACGCAGCTGCAATCGAAGCAGAAAAGGCTAAGGTTTTTCGCAAGAAGGCTAACTCCTTCAACGTTCCCGGCTTCAGACGCGGCAAGGCTCCCCGCTCTGTAATCGAAAAGATGTACGGCACCGGCATCTTCCTTGAGGATGCTATCAACGAGCTTATCAACGCTAACTGGGAAGAGATCATCAACGCTCCCGGCAAGACTATCGTTTCCAGCCCTGAATTTGATATCGTTTCTATCGAAGACGAAGTTGTTATGACCGCAGTTATGTCTGTTAAGCCCGAAATCGAGCTCGCAGATTATGCAGGTATCGAGGTTGAGGCAGTTCTCGCTCCCGTAACCGACGAAGAGGTTGACGGCGAGATCGAGACCGTAAGACGCAGAAACGCTCGCGAGACCGAAGTTACCGACCGTGCAGCTGCAATGGGTGACATCGCAGTTATCGATTACGAAGGCTTCGTTGACGGCGTTGCATTTGACGGCGGCAAGGACAGCGGACACAAGCTTACTCTCGGTTCCGGTCAGTTTATTCCCGGCTTTGAAGAGGGTGTTGTAGGTCACAACGCAGGCGAAGAGTTCGACGTTAACGTAACCTTCCCCACCGAGTACCACGCAGCAGAACTTGCAGGCAAGGAAGCTGTATTCAAGGTTAAGCTCAACTCCATCATTTTCGAGGAGCTCCCCGAGCTCGACGACGATTTTGCAGTAGAAGTTTCCAGCTTTGATACTTTTGCTGAATACCGCGCTGATGTTGCGGCTAAAATAGAAAAGCGTCATCAGACCAACGCTGACCGCGAGGTTGAGGAAAAGCTTCAGAACGCACTTGCAGAAAAGGTTACCGCTGTAATTCCCGATGCTATGATCGACCGCGAGGTTGAGGCTATGGTTCGCGACGGCGAGTCCAGAATGCAGATGCAGGGTCTCGATTTCAAGACCTATCTCCAGTACTTCGGCATGGATCTTGACGGTTACAAAGCACAGGTTCGTCCCGCTGCTGAAACCAGAGTTAAGACCGAGCTCGCTCTCGAGAAGATCGCAGAGCTTGAGAAGATCGAGATCTCCGAGGAGGATATCGAGGCTGAATACAAGCAGATCTCTACCGACTACAACGTAGAGCTTGATTACGCAAAGAGCGCTCTTCCTGCAGAGGAGATCGTTCACACTCTCACAATGCGTCGCGCTATCGATGCAGTTAAGGACACCGCAAAGGTTACTTATCTCGACAAGGCTCCCGAGGAGCCCGCAGAAGAGGCTGCAGACGCTGAATAATTAACCAATACGGAGGTATCTTTATATGGAAAACACAAGCAAAGATATTATGCGCGGAGCTCTCGTGCCCATGGTCATCGAACAGAGTAGCCGAGGCGAACGCTCTTTTGATATCTTTTCCAGACTTCTCAACGACAGAATCATCTTCTTGTCCGATGAAGTAAATGATACAACCGCATCTCTCGTTATAGCACAAATGCTTTATCTTGAATCGGTAGACCCCGATAAAGATATTTCCTTCTACATTAACAGCCCCGGCGGTTCCGTAACCGCCGGTATGGCTATTTATGACACCATGCAGTTCGTCAAGTGCGATGTTTCGACCATCTGCCTTGGTATGGCTGCAAGTATGGGCGCATTTTTGCTTGCGGCAGGTGCAAAGGGCAAGCGCATTGCTCTCCCCCACAGCGAGATCATGATCCATCAGCCTCTCGGCGGAAGCAAGGGTCAGGTTTCAGACGTTCTTATTCATACCGAGCTTCTTCTCCGCACACGTCAGACTCTCAATGAGCTTCTTGCAGCTAACACAGGCAAGACAGTTGAGGAGATCGCTCGCGATACAGAACGTGATAACTTTATGACAGCAAAGCAGGCTCTTGAATACGGTCTTATCGATAAGATCATTGAGCGCCACATTTGAGCTGAAAGGCATAATTAATATGGCATCAAACAATAAGACTTCTCTTCCTCGCTGTTCCTTTTGTCAGCGTGAAGAGCATGAAGTAAATTTCCTTATCCCTTCGGGCACGGGCTTGTATATTTGCGACTTTTGCGTAGAGACCTGCCAGGAGATCATCGAAGAAAGCCTTCAGATGATGCGCCAGGACACTATCGAAGACGAAGATACTTTAACTCTTGAAAATCTTCCCCGTCCTGCTCAGATCAAGGCATCGCTCGATGAATACGTTATCGGTCAGGATCAGGCAAAAATTGCTTTGTCCGTCGCTGTTTACAATCATTATAAGAGAATTCTCACAAAGAATCCCAAGGGAAAGAATGCGGATAACCCGGAAGACTCGGTTGAGCTTCAAAAGAGCAACGTTCTTCTTTTGGGTTCAACGGGTGTCGGAAAGACTTATCTTGCACAGACTCTTGCAAAATCGCTTAAAGTTCCTTTTGCAATCGCTGACGCAACTACTCTTACGGAGGCGGGATATGTCGGTGAGGACGTTGAAAATATTCTTCTGCGCTTGATTCAGGCTGCAGATTTTGATATTTCGAAGGCTGAAAAAGGAATCATATACATTGACGAGATCGATAAGATTTCAAGAAAGAGTGAAAACCGCTCTATCACAAGAGATGTCTCCGGAGAGGGCGTACAGCAGGCATTGTTGAAGATTCTTGAAGGAACTACCGCAAACGTTCCTCCTCAAGGAGGACGCAAGCATCCCAATCAGGAGTTTATTCAGATCAACACCGAGAATATTCTCTTTATTTGCGGCGGTGCATTTGACGGACTTGACAAGATCATCGATAAGCGACACGGATCGCAGACGATCGGCTTTTCGGGTGAGCTAAAAAAGAAGACTTCCGACAAACACGGCGTTGACTACTCTGACGTTACACCGCACGATATTGTAAAGTACGGTCTGATTCCCGAACTTGTTGGCAGAATCCCGATCATCGTTGCTCTTGATAGCCTTGATAAAGATTCGCTTATAAGAATCATCAAGGAGCCCAAGAATGCTCTTACCCGTCAATACATTAAGCTCTTCTCTCTTGACGGAATTGATCTTGAGTTTGACGACAGCGCCGCAGAAGCGGTTGCAGAGCTTGCAATAGAGAGAAACACGGGTGCACGCGGACTTCGCTCGATTTTCGAAAACGCTATGATGGGACTTATGTATGAGCTTCCCGGAAGAACCGATGTTGAAAAAGTCATCATAACAGGTGATTTTATCAACGGAAAAACTCCCGCACAGATCATAACCAAATAATTAATAACTATGGGGCTGGTAATGATACCAACCCCATATTGTTGTTTAGTTGCACTTTCCGGAACAGTTAGAAATCTGCGGCAGACACGGCGGGCAAAATTCAGATGTCGGAAACGCCATTGAGTTGAAGATCGAACAGGGATCTTCTTCCTTGGGAGAAATACACTCCTTGTCGGGGACGCAGTATTCTGCGGCATTTACCAAAAGCTGAGTAGGTCTTGTGAGTCTGATAACCGAAAAGATTCCGAGTGACACGGTAAGATATCTTTCACATTCTTTAATGGTTTCGCAAATCGGATACTCAAGCTGACACGAAACGTGCTCGGGAATATCACAACAGCAGCAACAGCAATTTGCGGGAACAGAATGCTTATCAAATATCTTTACATCAAGAATGATCGGATCGGTCGCCTCTACGACTGCGGTGGGAAGTGTCGAAGAACAGTTGTCGCACTTGGGTATTTCGCAAATAGAATGATCACCGGGATGCGACTTGAAAGTGTTCACGTGTCTTTCTCCGCCAAACAACACCACCTTTTTGTCTATTGCCGCGATTCCTTCAAATTCCTGAGGCTTGTTGCTTCCAATGCATGCTTCAAATGTGAGTTTGATATAATATCTGATATTTACTGTGTAAAATCCGCGGTTGAATCTGACTCGGTCGAGACCGATATATGTCCACGCAATATATGCATCCTTGGCTCTGATATTACCTGTTCTGCTGATAATATCATTGCCGTATTCACTCAAGCTTACTCTTACGTTTTCAAAGCAATCTCTGTCCCTGCAGCTGTCGTATATACGGTTTGTTTCGATGCAGCATACGTCACGAGAGCTGAGACTTGAAGAGCAGTTTGATCCAAATCTGCTATCGGGCATAATGAACCCTCCTTGGCTGAAATTAGAGCGCATAGCCTTGGCTCCAATATCATTCTATGCACACCCAAGAAAAATGACATAGCAGGTCGAAAAAATATAATTAATGTCAAAACATTTGAGTCACAATTTGTTTACTTGACTTTCTCAAATTTAAGTAGTATAATTATAAGAGATCCTTTTTGGTAGCATACTTTTGTTTTGTTGCTTCACCACCCCGTATATGTCGCTCGGATTTGTTGAACGATAACAACTTTTCCACCTCCTTATGCAACGGCGGGTTGACTTTTTTGAGGGTTTTCGAAACATCTTTATGTACCGTACTTTTGCTTATACCGAAATAGGTCGCCGTGCCTCTTACGGTGGTTTTATTTTCAAGCATATATATAGCAACCGCCTCACAGCGTTCTTTGTTATAATTCATATCATTACCTCGAATCGTGTTTACTACACTATATGAAGATTGGTAATGAATAATACTATACAGGAAGACGAGATTTATGGTTAATATTGAAAATTCTATAGTATTCGAGGGAATGACGTCAGTATCTGCACTAATTTCTGCCGCAAGAAACGGCAGGTCAAAGAGAACGATACTGAAAGTAGTATTCTCTAAAAGCAAGGTAAAAAAGGCTCACGGACGGTATATATTCGTTAAGCACGCTTCTGAAGAGCTCGGTTTTGATTTGGTGGTAGTTGATGATGAAGTCATTGAAACGCTTGCATCCGGCAAAACTCACGGAGGCATACTCGCAGTAGCTACTGAAGCTGATTATAAAGAATTCAATCCAAACTTCATCAAAGACAACGGATTTGCCGCAATTATTGAAGGAGTTGAGGATCCATATAGCTTGGGATATTCTCTCAGAACGCTCTACGCTTGCGGCTGTGACGCTGTAATTTTGCCGAGGCACTTGCCCTCTGCATCTGATTCGGCTCTTTGCAAGTCCTCTGCGGGCGCCTCAGAGCTGCTAAATATTTATTTAGGCGATACATCTGAAATTGCTACATTATATAAGGATTTCGGATACCGCATAGCTTGCGCAGCAATTCCTGATTCTGTCCCCTGCTTTGAGGCTGATTTGACGCTTCCCTTGCTTCTTGTTATTGGTGGAGAAAAGAGAGGCATTTCATCTAAGTTACTCCAAATAAAAGATCTTAACGTAAGAATTCCTTACGGAACAGAGTTTATGGGCTCACTTTCTACTTCATCTGCGGTTTCGATACTTGCTTATGAAGTACTCAGACAGAACACAAATAAACAATAACGTATCAGAAAGGCAACCAAATGTCAGCGAACAGAAAATTTAAGTTATTTGATATGAACAGGGACGGTCCCGGCGTTTCAAAGGACGAAAAGCCCTTCGTTCCCAATTTAATAAGTATGCCGAAATTTTATTTGAGAAATTTCACAAGAATCTTGTCTTTGAATTTTCTGATGCTTCCGATATTGCTTATACCACTTGCATTGGTATATATGTTTTTGATCGCACCTACAACTCCTTCGGAAACAAGCATTCTCTACTCTACCCTTTATGGCTCACAAGTTCTTGGCGAAAGCCCTGTATGGGGATCTCTGCTTAATGTGTATGGTATCCAGCTTAATCTCCCGACTTTCTCTCCGGCAGTTATATGGGTAATGCTCGGTCTCGGTGCTCTGCTGGCGATCATTTGGGGTTGGGTCAACGTTGGCGCTACATATTGTACGAGAAATATGCTCCGAGGGGATCCTGTCTTTATGACAAGCGACTTCTTTTACGCGATAAAGCGTAATTTATGGTCCGGATTGTTACTTGGTCTTATTGACTTCGGTATTATTGCGATCCTTATATTCGATTTTGCCTATTTTTCAAAGATAGGCGGAACCTTTATGATAGATTTCTTCTACTACGCTATCTGCGCTCTTTGCATCATCTATTTCTTTATGCGGTTCTATATATACCTGATGCTGATCACTTTCGACATAAAGATAAAGAAGATCTTCAAGAACGCGCTGATCTTTTCCGTTCTTGGCGTTGGAAGAAATTTAATGAGTGTCGTCGGTATTGCAGTCCTTATAGCACTTAACATAGCGCTGATCGCGCTGCTTTGGCCTCTCGGTGTTGTGGCTCCGCTTATCCTTCCTATGATCTATTTACTTCCTTCGATCAATCTGTTGATTTCATACGGCGCTTATCCCGTAATTGAAAAATATATGATAAAAGCCGATTAATTCCCTATCAGCTCGGATACTGTTACAAAGCAGTATCCGAGCTCTTTTAGTTTTGGTATGACTCTCCTTAAAGCTTCCGCTGTATGCGATTCTACGCAAACGTAATCATGCATCAGTATTATCGAACCGTCTGAAACATTACTCAGTATTTCGTTCTCGATTTCTGTCGCGTTTCTTCCTTCCCAATCACGTGTGTCAATGCTCCATAATACCATTGAATAGCCACGTTCACCGCACACAGACGTCAGCGTAGCGTCATAAATGCCGCCGGGAGGGCGAAACAGTACTGAACTATACTCTGAATGGTTGAATATTTCATCATCACACAAGTCAATCTCGCGCTCCATATCGCGTCTGCTGTTTTTGTGCCTAAACAGGTACTTGTGCCCAAAAGTATGATTGCCGATCTCATGTCCTTCAACAATTATTCTTTCGATTATATCGCTGTTAGCCTTCACATTCTCGCCTACAACAAAGAACGTTGCGCTGACACCGTATTCCTTAAGAACATCTAAAATCTCAGGCGTCAGTTCGGAGTGAGGTCCGTCGTCGAATGTTAGCGCTATTGAATGACTGCTGTCTGAACCACTTGTATATACAGGGCAGTTACTTTCGTAATCCTCTTTTTCACCGAAAGACAGCGAAAATATGCTCAGTAATGACAGAAGGATTACAAGATTAATTTTGCGACAATTCCTTTTTGAGTTCTTCAAGCGTTCCAATTTCATAACCGTTATTTCTCATTTCATCTATGATAGTGCCCAAAATTGCGGCGTTAGTTGCAGAGGTTGGGTGTAACAACAAAACCGCTCCGTTGTGAAGATTATCAAGTACTTTTTTGATAGCGTAATCTTTGGAAGGCTGTTTATTGTTATCCCAGTCAGCGTAAGCAAAACTCCAAAATACAGTGGAGTATCCCAGAGACTCTGCTGACTTCAAGTTTTCTTCGTTGAATCTACCCTCCGGTGGTCTGTAAAAATGAGATATTTCACATCCTGTCAATTGTTTGTATGATGATTCAAGTGCTGATAATTCCTCGGCAAAGGTGTCAATATTTATGATTTTCGACATATCTTTGTGATGTGCTGTATGATTACAGACCAAATGCCCTTCTCTTTGCATTCGTAATACAAGTTCAGGATTTGAGTTGATAAGATTCTCAAGTATAAAAAACGCACCTTTGGCCTCCTTTTCCTTCAAAACATCAAGTATTTTAGCAATATTGCCGTTTTCATAACCCGCATCGAATGTCAGATATGCAACTTTGTGTTCCTCATTGTCGCTTCTTTTACTATTTATCCATATAGTATCGTATTTATCAATAAAAGAAAACTCTGTTGGTAGTTTGGGTTGCAGATTGTCTGAATTACGTTTACAATACCAAGAATATGCGGTATTTGACGCGTTCGCGGAAATAACAGGAAGATTAAATATGACGCAAATTATCAATAAAAGAATAATTATTTTTTTCATTGTGGCTCCTTTCTTTTTATTCATTTTTATATTTCCCAAAAATAATTATTAAACGCAATGAAAATTTTCAATCATAAGGTAAAAAAAGAAAACACCGATAAACGGTGTTTTCATAAAATTATTTTGTGAGTTTTATATCGATATAAATCGGCGAGTGATCCGAAGCATCGATAATGTAGTCAGCGATCAAGGTGTTATAATACAGTACCTTTGGTGCTGTTTGTTCCATAAAAGTAATATGATCTATGGATTCGTATTTACTAGTATTTACATTTTGAAACAGAGTGTGATAAGTCGTGCAGGCTCTGTTGATAACCTTAGCGCTCTTCTTGGCATCTACAAAACCGGATTCCTGAAGAAAGGTCTTGTATTCCTCGGAGATTTCGGATGAATTGTAGTCACCGCAAGCGAAGATATCCACTTTATATTTATTATAAAGCTTTTCGCAAAACTCAGCCATTTCTTTAGCTTCGGTCATTCTCATCCATTGACGTTCTGCGCCAACGTCCCAGTGAGTGCTGAAAACTATATAGCGTTCACCTGTTGAAATAGACTCAAAAACTCCCCAAACGATAGAACGTAATCTCTTGGAATTTCCTACAGAGTAGTATTCGAGTCCTTCTTCTATAAGCTTCGTAGTTTGAGTATTATAAATCAATGTGGTGTAAGTTCCGGAACCTTCAAGATTCTTTTTTCTTGTAAATTTATAAATTCCACCAACATTTGTTTCAAGGATCGGATACCATTTATTTGATACTTCCTGGAGTGCTGCTACGTCTGGCAAATAGTTCAGTAAAACAGCAGATACGCGAACATCTCTGCCCTCCATTACAGCAGCTGCATCCCATTCTTCGGAAAGTATGTTAAATGACATAATTCTTGTATCAGCCCCATCTATGAGTGCGGGCGATTCTCCGCCGGTAAAAGTATTGAAAGTAAACACAGTTTGCGTGGGTAAATTCATAGATGAAATATGACCCGAGCGGATAAACATATTGACAAACGACTCAACTGCGCGCGATACACCGGCATCGGAGTTTCCGCAGACGAGTATGCTGCTTTCAGAGGATGCAATAATCGAATCCATAGCACCAAGCGATGAGTAATTATATTTGAAACGGCTCTTATCATTTAGAATACCGATTATGATCTCGTGTGCGGCTTGGGGCTCATTTTCTGAAACGACTTTTACCGTAAGATCGTAATTTTTCTTAAAGTGCTTGGAAATGGTTTCGGCGTACTTTTTATATTTTCCATCCGAATCATACACTATCTGAAGATCATCGGCAGAAAAACCATTTTCAAAAATGTTGGTATCATCCGGTTTATAAATATAGTTACCGCCGCTGTATACGAGATTACCTTCTTCATCTGTTGAAAGATGAGTGGTAAAATATTCAAAGCATTTAGTAAGATCAGTATAGTTAGGAGCAACCATAATAATCTTATTGTTGTCGCATACTTCAACAGCGTAGTCGCCGTAACCAAGATTATGTTTCGCGATGACTTCGCTTGTTTCCTCTCTGCAAGTCAGACCGATAATTATCTCACAAGCATCAGCGGGAGGGGCTGAACTCGGCATTGTCCAGTCAGCCGCGATCTGAAACGTAATATCAAATGTAGCGTTGAGTTGGTTTTTAAAATTAACAATAACATCAATTTCATCTTGAGTCGCGTCAATAAACCTTATAAGCTTATAGATCACTTCGCTGCTCGATGCTATAACAATTTCGGATGCCTGTTCATCGGTTTCCACATTTTCGGTGCCGGTTGCAGCATCGGTCTCAATATTCTCATCTTCGCTATCATTGCACGAAGTAAATGAAAAGCTCAAGAAAACAAGGATAAAAACTAAAAGTAATGCAGTAATTCTTTTCAAGAATACGTCCTCCTTGATTAAATAATATCAAACAAAGAAATTTGGTCAGTCTCGCTGAGTCCGTCAAGAATTCCGTTAGCTCTGAGGGTATCAATAACTCCCTTGTTAGCTTTACCACGCAACTTCAGGTCTTCGACCGAGAAAAAGGGTTCTTCGTCTCGTGCGTTAGTAATGTTTAGCGCTGCGCTAAGACCGAGGCCGGGGAGAGCTATCATAGGCATTCTGATGTTTCCGTTTTCGGGAAGGAATTCTCTCGCATCGGAATACTTGAGGCTTACGGGCAGAAATCTGACACCGCGCAGCATTGCTTCGTGCGCAAATTGAAGAGCTCCGAAGGTATCTTTATCCTTCGCGGTAGCCTCTTTACCCATTTTATCAATCTCAAGCATTTTACGGTAAACAGCATCACGTCCTTGAGCAACTATTGTGCCATCGAATCCATCGGGCGCAACGGAGAGAATTGCGCAATAGAAAGCTACAGGCTGGTGAACCTTATACCAAGCAAGTCGTATTGCTGACATAACGTAAGCCGCTGCGTGTGCCTTAGGGAACATATATTTTATCTTTTTGCAAGAAGCAATGTACCACTCAGGCACGTTATGCGCAAGCATATCTGCTTCCCATTCAGGCGTCAGACCCTTACCTTTACGAACGCTTTCCATAATCTTAAATGCGGTAAGGTTTTCCATTCCGTATCTGATAAGGTCAAGCATGATACCGTCACGCGTACCTATAACCTTGGAAATATCACATATTCCGTCTTTAATAAGATCCTGAGCGTTGCCGAGCCAAACATCGGTTCCGTGAGTAAGACCTGAAATCTGCATAAGGTCGGCAAAGTTTTTAGGTTTAGCATCTACAAGAACGCCCTGAATGAAGTTTGTACCGAACTCAGGTAGACCTAAAGTTCCAACCATCAAACCGAGCATTTTTGTTTCGTGCTTGTCCCGTTCTTTTTGAGGAATACCAAGAGGCTCAGTTGATTCGAACAATTCATAAATGCTTCTATCGTTCATGGCAACCTGATCGATCATTATTCCACTATACTTTTCGAGGTATTTATACTTCGTCGGAATATCATGACCAAGCTCGTCAAGCTTCAATATCGTATCGTGCAGATATGAGAACGCAAAGTGAGTTGTAACGATATCTGACTTGGGGTCATCAGCAGGATGCTGTACCGGCGTAAAATCGTATACATCTCTATCTCTGGGAACAACTATGATACCGCCAGGATGCTGTCCCGTGGTTCGCTTAACGCCAACACATCCGTTGATTATTCTGTCAACCTCCGCACGGCAAAGTTGCTGTCCCTTGCCCTCAAAATACTTCATAACGAAACCGAAAGCGGTTTTGTCAGCCAAAGTACCGATAGTACCCGCTTTAAAAACGTTTTCCGCGCCAAAAAGTTCTTCGGTGAACTTGTGAACTTTTCCCTGTACTTCACCTGAAAAATTTAAGTCGATATCGGGTGACTTATCGCCCTTGAATCCAAGGAAAGTCTCAAAGGGGATGTCCTGTCCGTCCTGTTCGAGAGGATTTCCGCAAACAGGACAAATCTTTGAAGGCATGTCAAATCCCGAACCTGCTCCTGTCGGATTTGAGAAATCGTTATACTGACACTTTTTACAGTAATAATGAGGCGGGAGAGGGTTGACTTCGGAAATTCCCGCCATAGTAGCAACGAAAGAAGAGCCAACAGATCCACGTGATCCAACAAGGTAGCCTTGGCTTTCACTGTAATGAACAAGTCTTTCTGCAATTACGTAAAGAACTGCATATCCGTTAGAAATGATTGAATTCAATTCTACTTCGAGTCTGTTCTTTACAAGGTCGGGAAGATTCTCGCCATACATAGATCTTGCTCTTGTCCAACACTTTTCGCGAAGCTCTTCTTCCGCACCTTCAAGATGAGGAGGATATGAGCCGGCAGGAATAGGACGAATCTGCTCGATAGAATCTGCTATATCATTTGTGTTCTTAACAACAATTTCAAAAGCCTTCTCTTCGCCAAGATATGCGAACTCATCGAGCATTTCGTCAGTAGTTCTCATATAGATCGGCGTGGGTTTATCAGCATCCTTAAATTTCAGACCTGCCAAAAGAATTCTTCTGTATAGCTCATCTTCAGGATTAATGAAATGTGCATCTGAAGTTGCGACAACAGGTTTATCAAGTTTTTCACCAAGAGCAACGATTCTTCTGTTGATATCCCTCAAGGCTTCTTCGTTGGGAAGCTCTCCCTCCGCAACGAGATACTTGTCGTTACCGATGGGTTGAACTTCGAGGTAATCATAGTAAGAAGCAATTTCTTCTATCTCTGCATCGCTTCGGTTGTCTAGGATTGCACTATACAATTCTCCCGCAGAACAACCAGAACCGATAATCAGTCCTTCACGGAATTTATCAAGCTGAGATTTGGGGATTCTGGGGGTTCTGTGATAGTAATTGAGATATCCCATTGAGATCAATCTGTAAAGATTCTTCAAGCCTACAAGGTTCTTTACAAGAATGATCATATGATATGTCTTTAGCTTCAGCGGGTCCGCGTTAATTTGAATGTCCTTGATCAGTGCGGCAAATTCACGGATATCGAATTGCTGCATCTTTTTTACCATAGAAAAGTAGATCATTGTCAGCATCTCTGCATCATCTACTGCTCTGTGGTGATTAAAGTTACCAAGTCCATAATATTTTGCGAGCACGTCGAGCTTGTGCGACTTAAGATCTGTGTTCAAAAAGCGCGACAATCCGACTGTATCAAGATATGGAGAGTCAAATTTAATACCAAGCTTGTTTGCCGCAGCACGAACAAAACCAACGTCAAAGTCCGCATTATGTGCGACAAGAAGTGCCTTGCCGCAGAATTCAAGGAATTCAGGGAGAACTTCACCGATCTTTCTGGCGTCTTTAACGTCTTCATTGGTTATTGATGTGAGCTCGGTTATTTCAGCTGATATTTTAGAATCGGGTTTGACAAACGTAGAATATCGATCAACGATTTCGCCATTAGCAACCTTTACCGCACCAATTTCAATGATCTCGCACGTAGCTGATGACAGACCCGTAGTTTCAAGGTCAAAAATGACGAGATTATCATCAATGAGACCGTTATACTTTCCATATAGAGGACTTGCGCTGTCGTTTACAAAGTATGCTTCAAGTCCGTAAATGACTTTAAACCGCTCTTCGCCTTCCTCAGGCTTCGTGAAATTATACATTTTATCGAGCGCTATCATTGCTTCAGGGAAACCTTGAACGTTGCCGTGGTCAGTGATAGCGATTGCTTTATGTCCCCATCCGGCAGCTGTCTTTACAGCAACATCAGAAGGTATAAGAGCATCCATTGCCGACATATTAGTGTGAAGATGAAGTTCCACTCGTTTTTGTGGAGCTTGATCTGTGCGCTTATGTTTTGAAATCGAAGAAACGGCATCGGGAGTAAGTAAAAGATCACCGGATTTATAATCCTTCTTGACAGTACCTACTACAGCAATGCACATACCGTTAGAAACAGCGCTCGCCAAGCCCTTGCATTCTTCCTCATCATCGCCTTCAAACTTAACTTGAATTGATGCGTTTCCATCGAATACTCCAAAAGCAAAATACCACTTTTTGTTTCCGAACTTTGCCTGTTCGAGTATGCAACCGGATACTGTGCCAATTACACAAACTTCCCCGCCGGGGTGCCTGATAGTCGAAATTGAAACAGGCATTACAGCAAATTCTTCATCCCCCCATTTGAGTTCCGGAGAAGATATATCAAAAACAGCTCTACCAATCGTACAAGTACCATCTTCAACGATAGCCATACAATCTTCGTCATAAGCAGACCATATACGATTAAGTTGGACTTCTGGCGCGGATTTTTCATCCTTTTCTGTTTTGTTTTCCGATTTATCGTTTTTGCCATTTGATTCAGATCTCGCGTGATTTTCGTATTCTTTGAGTGACTGGCGGCATTGATTGTTCAGTTCCTCGATAAACTGCTTGTGTTCTTCAGTTTCAAAGTAAGGAACGTAATCATCCATTTCTTTGATTACCACAGACATTTTGATAGAAAACTCATTGAAAATAATATCTTCAATAGTTCTTTGCACTTTACCGGCAGTCAAAAAGTCTATACCGTTTGAATTAAACGGTATAGAGAACTCCAAACAGTCGCTTTTAAGGGTATAATCACAACCAATAAAAAATCCTTTTGTGATCTCGCCTATTTTTTCAGTTTCAACAATTATCTGCGGTATGTAATCATAAGAAAAGAGTGAGGCGGGATACTTGGGAACAAATCTTACAAGATATTTTCCGTCATAAGCTCGACGAATATCGTCCTCAGCCTCATACAAAAGAGTTTTTGAGACAGTTTTATTTAACGGAATATCAATTTCAAAAAAATCAGCTCTTCTTTTTGATTTCCTAACCTGATACTCTTTTACAGAGTCAAAGAAAGCGCCGATTTCTTCAGTTGGCGTATATTGTTTAAATAGTTCTCTCAGAGTTTTCATACTGTTCTACCATATTCGTTTTTGATGTAGTCTATCAAACAGTTGACAATATTATTTTCATCAATCTTATGGATAATTTGACCTTTTTTGAAAAGAAGCGCCTCGCCGCGACCGCCTGCAATACCTACATCGGCTTCACGTGCTTCTCCGGGGCCGTTGACAACACAACCCATTAAAGCGACTTTTATCGGAATATCCGTGAGTTTTTCAGCCTTTGCCGCATCCTCAAATTCTTTGACAAGACCGACCAGATCTATCTTAGTTCTTCCACAGGTGGGGCAAGATACAATATCCATTCCTTGATGTCCGTCACATCCAAGCGAGCGCAAAATATCTTTTGCAGCATACACTTCTGCCTCAGGATCTTCTGTGAGCGAAATGCGAACCGTATCACCAATGCCCAAATGCACTAAGGTTGCGATAGCTTCAGCATTCTTTATAATGCCCATGCGGCTGCTTCCGGCCTCTGTTACTCCGATGTGTAACGGATAATTACAGTGCTCTGAAACATATTGACAAGCTGCAATTGCGTTAGGAACAACAGAAGACTTTACAGAAATCACAATATCGTCAAAGTCATATTTATTCAGTAAGCGAATATGCCCAAGTGCGCTTTCATACAAAGCTTCGGGGGTAGGAGCACCGTATTTTGCGAGAATATCTTTTTCCAAAGAGCCGCCATTGACACCGATTCTGATAGGTATTTTCTTCGCAGAACATGCTTTTGCGACTGCAGCTACGCGGGATTCATCACCGATGTTTCCGGGATTGATACGTATCTTATCAACTCCGCACTCAACAGATCTGAGTGCAATCTTATAGTCAAAATGTATGTCTGCAACTATCGGAATATCAGGGCGTCTCTCCTTAATATATGCAATAGTATCAGCAGCCTCAATGGTTGGAATTGCAATACGAACTATATCGCATCCGGCAGAGTGCAATCTGACAACTTGGGAGAATGTCGCCTCTTTATCAAGCGAATCGGTATTTGTCATTGACTGTATGGAAATTCTTGATTTACCGCCGATATCTATATTGCCAACCTTAACAAGCCTTGTATTTTTACGTTCCATTTTAACTCCAAAAATATCAGAATAGTTTGAAAATATCCTTAAATGTTATGAGAAGCATAAATGCCATCAAAATCAGAAGCCCTGCAGCATTAATATATGCCTCTATCGTTTTGTTGATGGGTTTACGAGTTAATGCCTCCCACCACAAGAACATAAGTCTTCCTCCGTCCAAAGCAGGCAGAGGCAAAAGATTCATTACGCCAAGGTTCACAGAAAGCAAGACCCAAAGATAAAGTACGCTCTCCCATCCGCTGGCAATCGCATCGCCAACAAGTTCAGTCATACCAATAGGTCCGGACACAGCATCAAGTCCGAATCTTCCTCTGATGAGATCGGCAAGGGAATCCCAAACCATTTTTGCTGTTGACCAGGTTCTCCAAAACGTATGGGATATGATCGTTCCTAAACTTCTGTCAGTTTCACCTATGCCGTAAAACTGCATATCGAAACTACCCATAATCACTCCGCTCTCCTCAATAGTAGGAAAAACAACGTCTTCAAGCAGTATCTTTTCGCCATCTCGGATGACGGTCAAATCGAGCGGTTCATATCCTTGATAGGTAATTTCATATACAACTTCATTGCCTGTGTGTGTGTTTACACCGTTTACCGCCACGATCTTATCATCTATCTGCAGACCGTAATCATCACTTGTAGCATCATCAAGGAAGGCGGCAACTATATTTGTCGCGGGAACAGTAAGAGATACCAACACAAACATACCAATAAAACCCACTATAAGATTAGTGAGCGGCCCTGCAAGGACAGTGGTTATCCTACGCCAAACGTTTTTATTGCAGAAGGCATTTACATCGTCCGAAGCTTCGTCTTCTCCAGCCATACTGACAAAACCACCTATTGGGAGAGCACGAATGGAGTATCTGATGCCGGATTTTTTTGAAACCTTAGTCAGTATCTTTGGTCCCATTCCGATAGCAAATTCGTTGACAGTAATCTTATTGAGTCGTGCAATAAGGAAATGTCCGCCTTCGTGAAGAAAGACCAATACGCTCAATAAAAGAAGCGTTAACAAAAGATATAAAAAGATCATTTATAATTACCAAATATTTATTTACGTGAAAGGTATTCGTCAGCCATATGCGCAGCTGTATCTACACAAGCTAATATCTCATCCAAAGTATTACTATTTGAAGCATGCTTCATTTCTGAACAAATATACTCAATTGTATCAAAAATATCAACAAATCTGATTTTTCCCTCAAGGAACCGTGTTACAGCAACTTCATTTGCTGAATGAAGTACAGCTGAAGCCGCGCCACCTAAAGCGAGAGATTCTCTTGCTAATCTCAACGGAATGAATGTGTCTTCATCCGGTTCGGCAAAAGAAAGCTTAGAGATCTTTGCAAGGTCGAGCTGAGAAATGACCGCCTGATGTCTCTCTGGAAGCTCAAGGGCGTATTGTACGCAGTGCCTCATATCAGGGACTGATAATTGAGCAATAACCGAATTATCTACGTATTCAACCATAGAATGAATAATGCTTTCTCTATGAACAATTACATCGATTTTATCGCCAGGAACGTCAAAAAGATGGGATGCTTCGATAACTTCGAAGCCTTTATTCATTAACGTAGAGCTGTCAATCGTGATCTTGGCTCCCATTTTCCAGGTGGGATGGTTAAGTGCTTGTTCGCGCGAGATCTCTCCGAGTTCTTCCCTTTTCTTTCCGAAAAAAGGTCCGCCTGAAGCTGTGATGATCAATCGCTTGATTTCTTCCTTGCTGCCGCATCTCAGACATTGTGCTATTGCGCAGTGCTCACTATCAACCGGCGTAATCTGCAGTCCGTTTTTCTTAGCAGTGTTCATTACGATCTTACCGGCAATAACAAGCGACTCCTTGTTTGCGAGAGCAAGATTTTTTCCGGATTCGAGAGTGGCAAGAGTAGGCTTTAATCCCGGGGTGCCTATAATTGAATTAAGTGCGAAATCTGCCTGGGTATCGGTAATCATTTCGCATATTCCGTCAATGCCGGAATATATCTTTACTTGAAGATCGCGCGTACGAAGCTTTAATTCGGCTGCCGCAGCTATATTGGTCATAGCCGCACATTTTGCACCGAATTCGCGAATTTGTTCTTCAACTTTAATAAAATTATTATTTGCACAAAGTGCACGGACATCATAATTTTGTGCCCGTGCAACATCTGCTGCTTGAAGTCCTACAGAACCTGTGGATCCAAGCAAAATGATTGATTTTTTCATATTATATCACTCGATAAAAGTAAAAATATTAGTTATCGAAACAAACATCAACAGCACTAATGCAATTGAAATCAATGAGTCGAAGCGGTCAAGTATTCCACCGTGCCCCGGCATTAATCTGCCAAAGTCTTTAATATCCGAAGCTCTTTTAACTGCGGAAAATAAGAGATCGCCGATTACTGCAACAATTGAGCATGCCAAGCCACACAGAGCTATCTTGGTATATGATACAATAGTATAATCCATATATACTTCTAACAGCTTTGCATATAACAAGAAAGCTATAACACAGAAGAAGACTCCACCGATTGCGCCTTCAATCGTCTTTTTGGGGCTGACCGAAGGCAAAAGCTTGTGCTTGCCAAACAACATTCCGCAAACAAGCGCGCACGAGTCGGTAACCCACGCAGCGATAAATGCAAAAAGCATAACGTGCCAAGCACCGTTAAACTTATCGGCGAGCAAAACCAATGAAGTAAAGCCTGCGCAAGCATAGAGAGAAAAGAACCAAGAAGACATCACTTTGCCAAGTTCAGGCTTATTTTTCATAAAAGTATAAACGCTTAAAACGAGAAATGAGCAAACGAAGACAGTCGGAAAAATTAAACTATAAAACATATCTGATCCACAATATCGCGCCAAGACGGGCAATAGTGATATCAAATACATAGGTATCGAAAGTGCGACATTTGTATGCAACTTATTACATCTGAGCATTTCATATACAGCTCTGACGCACAAAAACAATGTGAAAACGACAAACAAATGTGTAGATGAAAAGAATATGCACGGCAGAACGACCAGTAAAAATACAATTGACGATAATGTTCTAACTAACATAGTCTAAACCTTTCCATATCTCCTCTGACGGGAGTAAAACTCTTCGACAGCTTTATCAATATCCTTTGAGCTCATATCCGGCCAAAGAGTATCGGTGAAATAAAACTCTGAATAAGCGGATTGCCACATCAAAAAGTTTGAAAGCCGCATCTCACCTGCGGTTCGCACGATCAAGTCCGGATCGGGAATTCCTGCAGTATACAACTCAGAAGCAATATCTTCAGAAGTAATACCAGTCTTCCCTTTCAGAACCAAATTGTTGAATGCGTGAACAATTTCATCTTTACCACCATAATTAAGCGCAATTGACAATACCAATGAATTGTTTTTTGTCATTTCTTCAAGATGGCGTGCTTTGTCTGCGATAGAAGATTCAATCTTACTCAAATCGCCTATGAAGCGCAATTTGATATTGTATTCTTTTGCAGACTTTTCGCATTCGTCAAGGTAGGAATCGAGAAGTTTCATAATTGATTGCACTTCTTTTTCAGGCCTTGACCAATTTTCCGTCGAAAAAGCATACACCGTGACATATTTGATTCCTATGTCACCGCAGTATTTAACTACTTTGCGAAAGGCTTCAGCACCGTAACGGTGACCGAAACGCCTCGGCATTCCGCGACGCTCAGCCCATCTGCCATTGCCATCCATTATGAAAGCAATGTGCTGAAGCCTTTCATCAACTTTATAACTATTATTCATAGTAATTAAAGCGACATAACTTCCTTTGTCTTCTTAGCGGTAACGTCGTCAACGATCTTGATGTACTTATCGGTAAGATCCTGAACCGACTTTTCGGAAGCCTTCTGCTCGTCCTCGGTCATCTCGCCGTCCTTCTTCATCTTCTTGCACTTGTCAATGGCATCACGACGAATATTTCTGACAGCTACCTTTGCATTCTCGCCTTCCTTCTGAACCTGCTTTACAAGCTCCTTACGGCGCTCTTCGGTGGGCTGAGGGAACACGAGTCTGATGACACGACCGTCGTTTGCGGGAGTGATACCGATATCGGAAGCAAGAATGGCTTTTTCCATTGCCTTGAGGGTGGACATATCATAGGGAGTAATGGTTACCGTCTTGGAGTCGGTAGCCTTAACGTCGGCCATTGTGTTGATGGGAGTAGGAGCTCCGTAATACTCAAAACTAATTCCGTTTACAAGCATAGGGTTAGCTCTGCCTGCTCTGATAAGGGAAAGTGCGTTTTCATAGGAGTCAATAGACTTCTTCATTTTTTCTTCGTAAGATTTGCAATCGAGTTTCATTTTGTAGATCCTCCGTTTTTATGTATAATTATTTATTTTACAATTTTAGTGCCGCGAGATTCGCCGCGGATAGCTTTTACGATATCAGCAGTATCGGAAAGCTGGAATGCAAATGCATCGGGTCCGAATTCGGATCCGAGCGCAGACGCTGCAAGGTCGATGCCCTTAAGATTTCTGGAAATCATCTCGGAATAACTTATCTCCTCGAAGAATACTGCGTTACTGTCCTTCTTGGGATCTCTGTCGTAAATACCGTCAATGTTCTTTGCAAGAAGGAAAACGTCGGCATTAATCTCGTTAGCCCTGAGAATTCCGGCTGTATCGGTCGAGAAATAAGGATTACCCGTTCCGCCGGCGAAGAATACAATGTTACCTGCTGTCAAAGCTTCACGAGCGGAATCTGCGGAATATCTTTTAGCATAAGGCTCCATAAACGTTGATGTCAAAACAAGCGCTTTGCCGCCTGCTCTGATTACTGCATCTTTAGCAGCAAGAGCATTAATAATGGTACCAAGCATACCCATGCTGTCAGCAGTAGAGCGATCCATATCACCGCTGCTTCTTCCGCGCCAGATATTTCCCGCGCCAATTATTACACCGATCTCCACGCCATCGTTAGCTAAAGAAACAAGAGTGCGCGCTATTTCATCGAGAAAATCGAAATTGATTATTGAACCCTCGCCGGAGATTGCTTCTCCGGAAAGCTTGAGCAAAACTCGCTTATACTTGTAGTCGGGCATTTGAAAAACCTCACATATTAGCAATATATATTATTGTATCTTATTTTATTCGATTTGTAAATAGATTTTTGTAAATTTATCTGTAAAAGAGTAAAAAAATTTCCCGCTTGCATGAAAAATGCAAGCGGGAATACAAAATTAGTTATTGCCGGTGAGCTTTGCGATCTCTTCTGCGAAGTTATCTTCTCTCTTCTCAAGTCCTTCGCCCTTCTCATAAAGAACAAAGTCAACAACCTTGATCTCGCCGCCAAGTCTCTTGCCCTCGGTCTCGAGGTACTTGCCAACGGACATATCATCTTCCTTGAAGAAGGACTGGTCGAGGAGGCATACGTTCTCGTAGAACTTGCCCATCTTACCGATAACGATCTTCTCGAGGATAGCGTCGGGCTTGTTAGCATTCTTAGGATCGTTCTTAAGAGCTGCAACCTGGATGTTCTTCTCTTCCTCGATTACGCTTGCGGGAACTTCCTCGCGGCAAACGTAGGTGGGAGGAGAACCTGCTGCGATCTGGAGAGCGATGTTCTTAGCAACTGCAGCGAACTCGTCGTTGGTAGCAACTGCCTCGTCAGCGGTGAAGCGAACGATAACACCTGCAACGCCAGCACCGTGGATGTAAGTGCTGGTGATACCCTCACGGATAACGAAACGACGGATGGTGATCTTTTCGCCGATGGTGAAGATCATTTCCTTAAGCTTAGCGTCAACGGTGATTTCAGAACCGTCGAAGTTAGCAGCGGTAAGCTCCTCAGCATTAGCGGGCTTGATAGCAATGATGGTACGGAGAAGTCCCTTAACGAACTCCTTGAATGTATCGTTCTTTGCAACGAAGTCGGTCTCAGCGTTAACCTCGATCATAGCGGAAACATTGCCTTCCTTGAGGATGTCAACAACGCCCTCAGCAGCAATTCTGCCTTCCTTCTTAGCGGCAACAGCAAGGCCTCTCTCACGGAGAACCTTCATAGCCTTTTCCATATCGCCTTCAGCTTCAACAAGTGCCTTCTTGCACTCCATCATACCGATACCGGTCTTAGCGCGGAGAGCAGCAACGTCTTTTGCATTAATAGTAGCCATTTTATTACTCCTTAAAATTTAATACAGAAAGTATGGATTACTCAGCGTCTGCGGACTCTGCAGCCTCTTCAGCCTCGGGAGCGAGCTGTTCGCCCTGCTTGCCTTCGATAACTGCATCAGCGAGTACGGAGGAGATGAGCTTGATAGCGCGGATAGCGTCATCATTACCGGGGATGATGTAATCTGCATCATCGGGATCACAGTTGGTATCAACGATAGCGATTACGGGAATGCCAAGCTTCTTAGCTTCCTTAACTGCGTTAGCTTCCTTCTTGGTATCAACGATGAATACTGCAGCGGGGAGTTCGGTCATGGTCTTGATACCGCCGTAGTTCTTCTCAAGGTCGATCATTTCCTTGTTAAGAGCAGCAGCTTCCTTCTTGGGGAGCATATCAAAGGTGCCATCCTCGCTCATCTTGGTGAGGGTGTTGAGTCTGTTGATGGACTTCTTGATGGTCTTGAAGTTGGTCATCATACCGCCGGGCCAACGAACGTTAACGTAGTACATACCGCATCTCTCTGCTTCTTCCTTGATGGCATCAGCAGCCTGCTTCTTGGTACCAACGAAGAGAATGTTCTTACCGGAAGCAGCAACTTCCTTAACGTAAGCATAAGCCTCGTCGATCTTGTCTACGGTCTTTGCAAGGTGAATGATGTAAAGGCCGTTACGCTCGGTGTAGATGTACTCCGACATCTTGGGGTTCCATCTTCTGGTGTGATGTCCGAAATGGACGCCTGCTTCAAGCAGCTGTTTCATGGTGATTACTGACATTTTAATGTCCTCCTTAATTTGGTTTTTTCCACCGCGCTCCCTATGCTTCATCCGACCTTTTCGGCATTGAAAAGGCACCGGGATGCCAACGTAGAAGCGCGTGTGTTTTATGTTTAACGCCGCCCACCGTGAAAGCGCGGCGCAAACATTGGAATTATATCATATTTCTCTTCAATTGACAATAGTTTTTTGTGAAGTTTACATTTAATTTACACAAATTCAATCATTTGGATTGCATTTTTTGCTCTTTTGGAATTGCATTAGGCAATCCAAGTCATTTTGAGAGAGCTTAACAAGTATGGCGTCATCCCCAATACATTCAATTCGATTCCAAGGTAACTGGAATTTGTGATCGTTTCTAAATGAAAACAACCCTGAACAACGGCATAAAATCAAAGAGCAAAGCTGTCCGCTGCAGCTATCAAATTCGATCTCAGCAATTGTTCCCAATTTTGTGCCGTCACAGACATTGATCACGTCTTTTCGACACAGCTCATTAAAAGATATACGGCTCATAACAGTCTCCTTTCTTCATTAAAATATATGATGAAAGATGGATGATATGAGTCAATTTAAACGTGTTTGCTTGAGGAGAATGAAGACAAGCTGCCGATCAAAATCACAATAAGGATAAGGGAAACAACAGCCGCGCCAAGGATGTAAGGCAGAACACCGATATTTGGTATCGCTGAGAACACTTGCGTAGAAACTTTTGGTAAGCAAATTATAAAAGCATTTGCCAATAAAGCACTCAAAAGTATGAAGAAAAAACAATAATTGAATTTGTGTGCCCGCGTTCTGGCGTGTAATATCAAAAGAAAACCGCCAAGTGCAGCCATTTGAGCAAATAAGACGAATATCAAGGCAAAGATATTTGCATCAGCAGCAAGAATCATTTCGGTTTTGGTCAGATATCCGATCGAAAAAAGAACAACGATCGAAACGATAACAGCGCAAAAAGCAGAAAGAATAGATGTAGCGGGATCAAAGAGCTTTTGGGTTTCAGAAATAGTATTCTTGGCTTTCACAGGGATGCCTCTAAAATACGCAATTGAGAGTAATGATGCAAAATCGCAGAAGAATCCGCATATCAATAAAGCAATCGGACTCAAAACGTTATTCACATAGCCTAAAGCAAGTGGAATCAAAACTGCCAATATTCTCAAAAAAGCAGAAAAAATCAAATAGTTTTTATATATTCCAAGCTTTAAAAAAGCCATAGAGCATGCTTGTATTGCTTTTAATGCATCAGAGAGTCCTCCGCTGCTTGGAGAAATATCCGGAACAATGTTTAAAGCCGAGGCGATTCGCACTGAGTCAAAAGAACTGCGTGCGTGAGTGGCGAAAATATTAAAGGGCGAAACATCATGTCTGTTAGCCGAATCTTTAATAATAGGCAAAACTTTTCTCGAATTATCTGCCAAACGTTTAGAAATGGCTTGCGTACCTTTTCTGCCAAAACCGACGTAGATCTTCGTTGCCAAATTGGCGTCTGATACATCAAGACCCGCTTGCAAGTATTCGGAATTAATCGCTATATCACTGCTGTTTTTCAACAATCCGCAATTATATGCTATTTCAATATTGCGATCAGTCTCTTCTTCGAGAACAAGCACCGGATGCACACCTGCTTCAAGCAACTCTTCTCTCAGATCACCGTCACAATACGGATATTCTTCTCCGGTTGCCACGATTCCTTCAAATATCAGTTGCTTATCACGTTTATTGTATGAATAGAAAACCGACTGCTCCAGAGAGACAAAAGAGTCATATTTGTCAAAAGCTCTGCGAATTTCACCCGATTCTTTCTCGCCGAGCTTCCAAACTCCGCCTCCTTCTGTGCGAAATGCTGCACACGAGTTGAGCAAAGAGAGATCAGAAGATCTTGTAATATAGCTTATAGGAGTGCCATCTTCATCAAAATCAAAAACGCACGAGCGAGCTCCGGTTACAGGAAAATTCTTTAATACTTTTATTCGTTTACCATTCTTACCTACGCATTGCTTTGATCCGCAAAACTCATTAATAACCTTGTCGGTAGCTGTCATAATTGACTTTGGCATACCTGCATAGAAGGGCGCGATCTGATCAATGAAATCATTAATCTGTTGTGAGTTCAAAGAATCAAAACGGTATTGTCTGCCGCAAAAATATATACGCCTGACGAGCTTTCTTTCATCGATCAGCGTTTCCGGGCACAAAATTAATAATGTATCCGTTTGTGCCAATTCTTCTGCAGATGAAAGCTTTGTAATCTTGCTTTCTTGATGTTTTTCAAACTTTGACATCAAAGATGAAGGCAAAAGCTCTTTAGTGACTATTGCCTCTGCGGATGATATAGAAAGCTCGCTCATCGACGTTGCAGCGAGAGTTAAAGCAAGAACAAATACGGAAAGAAAGTCGAACGGAAGCCCTTCACCGGCTGTTTGCAAATAGATCAACAAGAGAATAAGGGGAATGACAACCGTTAATATTGCAAGCGAAAACCTTCTGGATTTACTTAAAAATGTGCGTAAAAATACAGGGGTATCATTTTCAGGGACGATTGAAATACCGTTATAATCTCTGCAAATTACAGTATCGGTACCAATTGCGGATACAATAGCACTTCCCTTTCCCGATATAACCATAGAACCGGCATATACCACGTTGGGACAATGAAATTCATCGGGATCACTCGTAACGTAGTCGTGGTTTTTCTGATATTTTTTATACTCTGTTCGACCGGTTATTTGATTGCTTTCTCTTTCAGCAACAAACAAAGCGGAAGAAGACACAAGCCTTGCGTCTGCAGGTATAATATCTCCTTGCGTAAAAGTGATCAGATCCCCAACTTCGACATCATAAACACTCAGTCTTGTGCTGATTCCGTTTTCGGTTACTTTTGCATTGGGAAGCAGATTCCTATAAGAATTCGATATTCTCATTGAGGATCGATAGTTGATAAAAGAACCGCAAACAAACGCAATCCCAATCAGCAGAATACCGGTCAAGCTCTCCGAGCGATCACCAAACAGAGCAGCGATCAGATAAGCAACCACCAGAAGCCAAAGAGAAGCATCGGAAGCCATTCTCTTCAAAATCATTGATGAGTCAGCAGCGGGAAGGTGAAATATCTTATTATTCTTTTTTCTCTTTCTGTCGGAAGGCAAGTTTTTTCTTCCTTGATTTATATCCGTTCCGGTTTCAAGTACAACTTTAGATATCTCATAAGTGTTCCAGTTATTCATAACCTTGCCTCCTTTCAAAAAATCATTTAAATAGTCTTAATTACATTCAACGTGCAGTGCACCTGATTTAACAGAAATATTCACACAGCTTATCTTCCCGTATATATCGGATACAATATGCTCTGCAATCGTATCTTCGATATTACGTTGAATATATCTGCGCATATTTCTTGCACCGTATTTAACAGAATAAGATTCTGCGGCAATAAATTTGGCCGCGTTATCCGTATAAGTCATAACTATGTTCCGATCTTCGAGAACTTTCTTGAGGTCACCAAGCATAATCTTGACAATATCGCAGAAATTGCTTTCAGAGAGAGAGTTGAAAACGATCACCTCATCAACTCTGTTAATAAACTCAGGTCGCAAAAATTCAAGCAACGCTTTTTCGATACGGTTCTTCTCTGCCTGAGTTTCAGAAGAAGCAAATCCAAGAGCAGAGGAAGAACGTCCCGAACCGGCATTTGTGGTCATAACCACGACTGCATTTTCAAAGTTTACGGATCTTCCCTGGGCATCGGTAACTCTGCCGTCATCAAGAATCTGCAAAAGCACATTCAGAACATCAGGGTGAGCTTTCTCGATTTCATCGAACAAAACTACAGAATAAGGTCTGCGTCTGATCTTTTCGGTCAGTTGTCCTGCCTCTTCATATCCAACATAACCGGGAGGAGAGCCGATAAGACGTGAAACAGAATGCTTTTCCATAAATTCAGACATGTCAAATCTTATCAAAGTTTCTGGTGTATTGAAAAGATCTGCAGCAAGGACCTTAACAAGTTCTGTTTTGCCCACTCCGGTAGGTCCGGCAAATATAAAAGATACAGGCTTCCTTTTGTAAGTTATTCCGGCTCTGTTGCGCTTTATAGCGCGAGCCACAGCCGAAACGGCATCATCCTGACCAACGATTCTGGAACGCAATCTATCTTCGAGTTTATCAATAAGACGGAATTCATTTTCTTTGATAGTAGTTGCAGGTACTCCGGTCCACACTTCGATAACTGAAGCAATATCTTCGAGTGAAAGAGTTACCTTCTTACATTCCTGCTCGAGTGCATTGAGCCTATCAGAGAGTGCCATTTCTTTGGATTTGATCTTTGCTATACGCTCATATTTCTTCTCTTCGTTCTTTTCGGTAGCTGCTTCAGCTTCTTCTCTCTCTTCTTTAAGCTTAAGGAGCTCTTCGCGAATAGAATATGATTCATTGATCGCAGAGCTCGAAAGAGAAAGAGACGCCGCAGCTTCATCAAGAAGATCTATTGCCTTATCCGGAAGATATCTGTCGGTAATATATCTCTCAGAAAGCATAACTGTTCTCAGAATCACAGACTCGGGCACAGTTATACGGTGGTAATCTTCATAATAATGCTTGATGCCTTCAAGCATCTTGGCAGCTTCTTCAACAGAAGGCTCGTTAACAGTAACGGGTTGGAATCTTCTTTCAAGAGCAGAATCCTTTTCGATATACTTTCTATACTCATTGAGCGTAGTCGCGCCTATAACGCGAATCTCGCCCCTTGAAAGCGCCGGTTTCATTATATTTGCAGCATTGGTGCTGCCCTCGCCTCCACCGGTACCTACTATGCTGTGAACCTCGTCAATTACGAGAATAATGTTTTTTGCTGCTTTAACTTCATTAATAAGTGCAAGCATTCTCTGCTCAAATTGGCCGCGGAACTGTGTACCCGCTACAATGGCTGTGAGGTCTACAAGATATAATTCCGCATCTTTAAGCCTATAAGGAACGTCACCCGATGCGATTTTTTGAGCCAAAGCTTCAGCGATCGCTGTCTTTCCAACACCCGGCTCACCGATCAGACATGGATTGTTCTTCTGTCTGCGGCAAAGAATCTGAATAACTCTTGCAAGCTCGTTCTGACGCCCAACTATATTATCAAGTCTTCCCTTCTTTGCCATATCGGTAAGATTCTTGCAATATCTGTCAAGGATCTCTCGTTTGGGTCTGTTGTCATCAGACTTTTTCTGCGATTTGGAATCTTTATCTTTGCTGGCGCCTTTATTAGCTTCGACTTCCTTATTGCCAAACGCTTCGCTGATGATCTTTTGAATGTTTATTGATGGAGCTCCTCCGTCATCGGGTAGAGCAGGGTTATCGTCATCTGCAAGCTCAGCAAATTCAGCCGACTCAGCAAGTTCGGCCATATTTTGCTCAAGCTCGTCCATCTGCTCGGGCGATATGCCAAATTTCTTAAGCTGATCGCCCATAATATCATCGACAGGAACGCCAAGCTCTCTTGCACACTGCAAGCAAAGACCTTCCGTCTTCTTCTCGCCGTCTTCAAGTTTTGTTACAAACACGACGGCATATCTTTTTTTACATTTTGAACATTTTACCATAAATTGTACCTCGAATTAAATGCGAAAGACTAACTGATATTTATAAATTTAATTGGTGAGAATGAACAGAAGAATTTAAAAATGAATGATCCATCTGTCAGACTATTCAGCACCTCTACGGTTTCGGGATCCATAAATCCTCTTTCAACGAATATGCTCAACGTTACACATAAAATCCATACGATCACCAAACCTTTAATAAGTCCAAAAACGAAACCCAACAGAGTATTTAAAGTTTTAATAATCGGGATCTTTACAATAATCTTCACTACCAGACCGATTAGCCATAAAAGCAAGACTGAGAGAAGGAATATCGAAACTATAGCGATTGCATTAGATAAAGTGTTTGAAATTGGCATAGCAACAGATTCAGCAAAAGCATACAGTTCATCAGTTGAAATGCTGAGAGCTGATCCGAATTGAGCTGCGAGATCATTGATATCTGCTCCGCAATTTTCAACCAACGTTATAAATTCGTCGGGTAACGATTCGAATAATGCGGAAAGATTATAGCTACCGGCATTTTTCTCTATGAGCGTATCTACCACTCCGTAGGTATACTCAGAAATATACTTTAAAACAAAATTATTACAAATCCATTCTGCCGCGATCCCGCTGAATAGATAAGCAACCGCAAAGGAACCAATAATAGTCACAGAACTCCATACAGATTCAACGAATCCGCGCTCTGTGCCAATTATTGTAATCAGAATGAACAGTAAAACAAAAAATATGTCAATAAGGTAATTCATGTTCACCTCAAAAATTATTCTTCAATGTCAATCAACGGCGCAGATGACTCGGTGCATAGATATAAGGTATGATCATTATAAGCCAAAAGACGACTTCCTGTGACAGGCACATCAAGCTGAATCTCTTTCTTTCCGTTGGAATTCAAGACAAGAACGCAATCTTCAATTAGCAAACAAATGCTGTTGCCGCAAACCTCTACATCGTACACAGTAGAACCTATTTGTGTTTCATACAAAATGTCAGAATTATCTGAAATTGAAAGTAAAGAGTATGAAATATCATGCCCCGAATCATCCAAAAGCAAAACCGCTTTATCATAAGTCAGCTCAAAGTCTGAAATCACACGTCCGTTAAAAGAAAAAGTATTGCTCTCTTTGGTATCAACGTTATAATTGATAAGCTCGTTCTTACAAACAATGAAAAAGCCGGACGAAGATATTTTGCAAGAAATCGGGAATGAAGAAATGAATTCCGCATCACAGACGGTTTTATTGTTATTGAAATCGTACAAATTTGTTTTTACAATGTAGTCAGAGTGGTTATCAGACACTTCAACAGAAGTGATCAATATGGAATTATTATTCATATCAACATCAACAACGTATCCGGATTTATTAAAACGATTGATCAATTCAAAATCATCATTATAAACCTCAACAGTAGAAGTATACTCATCCGATGAAGTGATCAAAGCATAGAAACCGTTTTGTGACATAGAAGCGCCACGGATCGGCTTGTCAAAAGTTTGCGAATGAACTTTAGTGAAGGAATTATAGACAAGTATATCGCAATTTCCGGAATCATAAATCAAAGCGTACTTATCAGAAGTTTCCATAACAGGATTTTTAAAAGAAAACGCATCGGAACAAGTCAAGCGACCTGTGGATGAAAATATTGAAATCCCGGAGTTACCGCTCAGAGTGAACTTATCACCGACCAAGGAATAGCTTCTTGAAGAATCCGGATTATATCGTATCGAATATACGTTGTCGTTACGCTTCTCTTCGAGCGTAAGCGAGAAATTTCGCACCAAATATTCAAGATTATCATACGTTACAGCATCTTGACCGAGAAAAGCCGAATGAACAATGAAAAACAAAAACGCGATAAAAAACACAAAAGATGTGATCCTGAAAAGGACAGAAACCGAGGCATAAAAATCATTGTATGCATCGTTACTGTTGTTTATATCGTTCAGTACAACTTCATTATCATATTTCATATTTATGCCTCCTTTCTTTCAGTCTATTCAGTAAACTACTTCAGTAAGATAAAGTCCGTGTGCAGGTAGTGTAGCTCCCGCCAGCGCTCTGTTCTTTGAATTAATAATATCAGAAATTTGCTCAGGGGTAATATTCCCCTTACCAACTTCGAGTAATGTGCCGCTGATTATTCTTACCATATTGTAAAGAAATCCGTCGGCACTTATTCTGATAACGATCTCATCGCCGATTCCGGTGACATTACACTCAAATACTGTTCTGACGGTGTCAACAACATTGGACCCGGATGCCATAAAAGATGAAAAATCATGCTTTCCACAAATATTACACGCAGCTTCGTTCATTTTGAGTACGTCGTATTCATTGAACAATTTAGGGTAATGGTAAGCTTTGTTAACATAAAACGGATCTTTGAATCGGCTATTCAGAATGTGATATTCATAAGTTTTGGATTTAACACCATACCTGGCGTGAAAATCGTTGTTTACCCATTCAGCATAAAAAACAGATATGTCATCCGGTAAGCGGAAATTGAGAGCCAGCGGTATCTTTTCACACGGAATTCCGGTTTCAAGTGATGACTCTCCGTGCTTTTGAACTGTGGCACAGAAACAGCGTGCGTGAACGCCCGCGTCAGTGCGACTGCAACCTGTGATATCACACTCAAAACCAAACAAATCAAGCAACGCTTTATTGAGCACTTCTTGGATGGTCAAAGCATTGTTTTGAACCTGGTATCCAGCATAACGTGTACCGTCATACTTAATTTTGATAAACAGCTTCATCACATAGAATATCCCCAAGTAATAAAATTCAGTAAAACCAATCCAACAGCAGCAATGATCATAAAGAACAATGCAAAGTAATCGGTTGCTTTCATTTTTGTTATTGTCATTCTCGTTCTGCCCTCGCCTCCGTGATAGCATCTGCACTCCATCGCGGTAGCGAGCTCATCGGAGCGTCTAAACGCAGACACAAAAAGCGGAATGAGAATGGGGATCAAGGCCTTAGCCCTGCTTATGAGCGATCCGCTCTCAAAATCAGCACCTCTTGCTTTTTGTGCAGTCATGATCTTCTCTGTCTCTTCTGAAAGAGCCGGAATAAATCTAAGAACGATCGACATCATCATTGCAAAATCGTGAACTGGTACTTTTATAGCCTTAAGTGGAGAAAGCAAGGATTCAATGGCATAAGTCAGTTGTATGGGAGTTGTGGTAAAAGATATAAGAATACTGGAAGACAGAATCAGGCAAAGAATTCGGATTGCAATAAACAATGAATTCCAGATTCCTTCGATATATATCTTAAAAATCCACCAGTTTAATACGGGTTCGCCTTCGCCTTTTGTTAAAAAGATATTGATTATAAAAGTAAAAACAAGAATGAACACTATTGCACGCAATGATCTTAAAACAACTTTCAAAGGGATTTTGGAGATCAATACGATAATCAGTGTCAAGATGAGCAAAGCTGCAAAAGAAGCAAGGCTCTGACAAAAGAAAACTGATATAATGAAAATTGTTGCAAGCAGTATTTTGGTTCTGCCATCTAAACGATGTATCAAAGAATCGGCAGGATAATACTGTCCAAGCGAGATACTCTTCATCAGCATTTACCTCCGCCAAGATTATTCATTATAAAATCTACCGCATGTTGTACTGTATATATCGGTTTGTCTATCTTTATACCACTTTCAGCCAACAACATAGAGATTCTGGTAATTTCCGGAACGTCGAGACCTGCCTTCAGGAGAATTTGGGGCGAAGAAAACACCGACTCTACACTTCCTGAAACGATAAGCTCAGAGTTGCAGAGCACCGCAATGTTATCGCACCTCTCTGCCATATCCTCCATGCTGTGAGAAACAATGATTACTGTTGCATTCTCGCTACGGCGATATTCCTCAATTGCATCAAAAATATTGCGTCTGCCCTCAGGATCCAAACCAGCTGCCGGCTCATCAAGGACAAGGACTTCCGGCTTCATTGCCATAATGCCGGCAATTGCCACTCTTCGTTTCTGTCCACCGGAGAGCTCAAAAGGAGATTTTTCGAGAACCGATGGATCGAGACCCACAAGCTGCGAATAGTGCACAACTCTTGTTGCAATCTCATCCTTATCAAGCCCCATATTTGTTGGTCCAAACGCGATATCAGCAGCTACAGTTTCTTCAAATAGCTGGTATTCTGGGTATTGCATAACAAGACCGACTTTAAATCTTACCTTACCAATACTCTTTGGATCTTCCCAAATATCCGAACCATCAAGAAGGACCTTACCGGAAGACGGACGTTCAAGACCGTTGAAAAGTCTGACCATAGTCGATTTACCCGATCCGGTATGCCCGATAATGCCGGTTATCTTACCTGACTCGATTATTAAATTAATATTTTTGAGCGCAACGGACTCAAAAGGGGTACCCGCGCCATAAATATAATTTACATCAATTAATTCTAATTTATGATTCATTATTGAAAATACACCGGCCTCAGAGTCAGCTATTCAAAATAGTCAACACCTGCGCGGCCGCATCCTTAGCTGTAATAGAAATATCGGAAATATCAATTCCGCGTTTAGAAAGTTCCAAAAGCAAGGCAGCAGACTGCGGTAACTCAAGACCTGCACGTTTGATAAGCTCCGCGTCAACGAATATTTTTGACGGAGGCGCATCTGCAATTATCTTGCCTTTATCAATGACAATTATTCGGTCCGCTCTGACAGCCTCACTCATATGATGCGTGATATTGATTACGGTTATGCCGTGCTCACGCACAAGCTTTTCCATAACGTCAAGCACTTCAAGTCTGCCGATCGGATCAAGCATTGCAGTTGATTCATCGAAGATCATACAATCGGGCATCATCGCAATTATTCCTGCAATAGCAACTCTTTGCTTCTGTCCCCCCGAAAGCCTGTGAGGCTCATGCTTAGCATATTCGCTCATACCGACCGAAGCTAAAGCATCATCAACACGCTTTCGTATTTCGGAAGAAGGCACGCCGATATTCTCAGGACCGAATGCAACGTCTTCCTCGACAATAGTGGCAACTATCTGGTTGTCGGGATTTTGGAAGACCATTCCTATACTTCTTCTTAATTCGATAATTTCATCATCGGAAAGCTCACCGCACACAGATTTGCCATCAATGCGCAAATCTCCGCCGGTTGGCTCCAAGACAAGATTAAGAAGTTTTGCAAAGGTCGACTTGCCCGAACCGTTTCGACCTACGACAGCAACATATTCCCCACGATTAATGACAGTGCTTACGCCTTTGAGCGCAAACATTTGCTCGTTATCGGATGAAGAAGAATCATCGTAGGCGAATTTCAGATCTAATGCTTCAATAAAGGGAGTGCTCATTTGCCACCCCCTCCGGCTGATGTCCACCTAGCACTTGCACCTGCAGGGAGTGCCGTTCCGCGCGATTCAACAGGAAGAGCAATCTCCCCTGCTTCACATTTTCCGCCAAATCTCGACGTGATCTTAAGGTCGATCATGTATTTCATTGTCAGGGGCGAAAGTCCAGTTGTGTATGAGTTAACTAGGAAGAAAAGCGGACGATCGGATAGCAATGAGGCGCAAAGTGTAATAAGTTCATCAATTGCCTCTTCTATCTTCCAAACTTCTCCGGATGGACCTCTGCCGTAAGATGGAGGATCCATAATAATTGCTTCATATTTGTGACCGCGCCTGATCTCGCGCTCAACAAACTTTTTGCAATCATCAACAATGTAACGGATGTGAGCGTCCGCAAGTCCCGAGAGGGCTGCATTTTCCTTCGCTTGAGCTACCATGCCTTTTGCGGCGTCAACATGACACACAGAAGCACCCGCGGCAGCCGCAGCAATGGTGGCACCACCTGTATATGCAAAGAGATTGAGCACTTTGACGGGATACGGACAATTAGAAATCAATCCTGAAAACCAATCCCAGTTCACAGCCTGCTCGGGGAACAGTCCCGTATGTTTAAATCCCATTGGTCTCAGAACAAAGTTTAGGTTTCCATAAGACACATTCCACTCTTTCGGAAGTTTGTTGACCTTCCAACCTCCGCCTCCGGAAGAAGAGCGATTATATACTCCGTGTGCATTTCTCCACTCGGGTAAGATTTTTTCTGTTTTCCAGATAACTTGGGGGTCGGGGCGCACGAGAATATACTTTCCCCATTTCTCAAGTCTTTCACCGTCAGAGGTGTCAAGAAGTTTGTAATCTTTCCAGTTTTCAGCAATCCACATGATCAAATCTGTCCATTAAAGTATTTTGCAATTCTCGAACCGCCGCAATGGGCGTGGCAGATAGCAATTGCAAGAGCATCTGCCGTATCATCAGGTTTTGGTGGGGCGGGCAATGATAGCAATAGAGAAACCATAGTTATAACCTGCTTTTTATCGGCTCGTCCATAGCCTACTACCGATTGTTTTACCTGCAAAGGTGTATATTCTGATATTGGAATATTATGATGTTCTGCACAGAGCAGTATAACCCCGCGCGCTTCCGCAACGCGAATACCGGTAGTAATATTGGTATTAAAAAACAATTCTTCAACAGCGATAGCCTCAGGTGAGTATCTCTTTATAATTGTTGATAGATCGCTGTAAATCTGCACAAGCCGTTTTTCAACCGGAACTTTTGATGGAGTTTCAATTGCTCCGTAATCTATCGGTTTGTGCCTGGAGCCGTTAGATTCTATAATTCCCCAGCCGATTGTTGCTAACCCAGGGTCGATTCCTAAAATTCTCATAATCATATTCCGCCATTCAAATAATAAACCATCTTAAATTATATCACAAAAAATGCATCTTGTCAAATATCTTTGTGAATAAAATATAATAAAAATTGTGTCTTTTATAATCTTTAAGCAAAAAATCAAGAAAATCTGTTTACACTGAGATTTTTTTATGTTATAATATATGTAATTATTAATTTTATGGAGCTTGCTATGACTGCCAACTTTGTTAATTTTGGTAAACGAAATAATAAAACAAGTCTTTCGGGAAAATCTTTCTTTAGCTTTGATAAGAGCTATTCTTATCTGGCGTATTGCTTTATTATTCCCACTGTTCTGTACTTTCTGATATATCTTTCTATGGGCTTGCATCCCTTTGGAGATGGTTCAGTGCTTGTTCTCGACCTCAATGGCCAGTACGTATACTTTTATGAAGCTCTGAGAAACGCCGTAATGGGCGACAATTCTCTGCTTTATTCTTTTGCAAGACAGCTTGGCGGAGAATTTTTGGGAATATACGCATACTATGTTGCAAGCCCATTCTCTTATATTGTCTGCCTCTTCCCCCAAGACAGAATTCTTGAAGCTTTGCTTTGCATCTTTCTCATCAAAGCAGGTATTTCCGGTTTTTCAATGGGGTATTACTTGCATAAGACAGCCAAGCGCTTAAACAAAACCAACGTCATCATCTGCTCGGTTCTTTATTCTATGTGTTCTTATGCAGTGATCCAACAGCATAACTCAATGTGGATCGATGCTCTGATGTGGTTGCCTCTGCTTACGCTCGGCATCGAGGAACTTATCAAGAATTACAAGTACAAGCTCTACGTAATTATGCTTGCCTTGATTCTGATGAGTAACTTTTATATCGGATATATGGCATGTATTTATACCGCGGCGTATTTCTTCTATTACTATTTTGCAAATAATGAAAACGACCGAAATAATCCAAATTCAGAAAATGCTCATTTTATCAAGTCACTTTTAAGAATCGGCGTGTTTTCGGTAATCGCGATCGGCATTTCAATGGTCATTGTTGCGTCTGCATACTATTCGCTTCAATTCGGTAAAAATGAGTTTTCAACCCCCAATTTCTCTTTTACTGTAAGATTCCAGATCATCGACTTCCTTACAAAATTCTTCCCCGGATCCTATGATACCGTTCGCCCGGAGGGCCTGCCGTTCGTTTATTGCGGTGTTTTAACTTTGTTCTGCGTACCGCTATATTTCCTCTCCAAAAAATTCACAACAAGAGAGAAAGTATTTGCAGCAGGATTTATTGCGTTCTTTGTGCTCAGCTTCTCGATCAACACACTTGATATGATCTGGCACGGATTCCAAAAACCCAACTGGCTTAATTACAGATATTCGTTTATGCTTTGCTTCGTTCTTGTGGTTTTGGCTTATAAAGGACTTGGAGAAATCAGACGTGCTTCTGCGCGGACAATAGCCTTTATCAGTTCAATTATGATTATTTTCCTCGCAGTTGCGCAGAAATTCAATTACCACGCCGTAGTTGAAAGACTAAACGGAAAAGTCGAGTTTGATCAGCCGCTAAAAGAACTGGAAATGATATGGCTTTCTATACTTTGCGTTGTAATGATCTGTATCATCCTTTGTGTGATGATCAGAACACGCAGAAGACAGACTGCCGCACTTATGCTGCTTGTATTTGTATGTATCGAAGCTTTCGGAAGCGGAATCGTTGGATGTGTTGAATTCGGCGATGATGTTATATATTCTTCGTACTCAAGCTACAATGATTTTGTAGGAAATTTAAGACCTCTCACAGACGCGATCGTTGAAAATGACGAATCTTTCTTCAGATACGAAAAGAACGTACACAGAAAGTATTGCGACAATATGGCGTTAAATATCAGAGGATTGACAAATTCGACGTCTACTCTAAACAAAGAAACGATAAACTTCCTGGCAAATATCGGATATGCCTCAAAATCCCACTGGTCAAAATACCTCGGAGGTAATCTGATAACTGATTCACTTTTGGGAATCAAATATATTATTGATGAAGAAGACTCAATAATTTCGAACTATTACGAAATCACGGATCTCGAGGAAGCGGAATATAAGAGCTCATATTATTATGCCTTCATCAATGATTATGCATTGTCTTTGGCTTATTCCGTTGACTCTTCGGTGTTGGATTTCGAATTTAACGCTGAAACGCCTATTGAAAATGTGAATTCTTTGCTTAACGCTATGCTCGGCGCTGATGAAGAGATCCAATATTTCGTTCCTGTTGAACACACGGAAGACTCAACCAATCTTTCAACAAAAAAGAACTCCTCTTACACCGAATATCGACCGGAAGTTACCGGCTCCGCCGCAACTTTGACATATATTTTTACAGCACCGACAGAAGGAGAATATTTCTTCTATCTTCCCTCTGATTATCCGCGTGAAGTAACGCTCAAGGTAAACGGAAAGTCCAACGGTACTTTTTATGCAAGCGAAACAAAGCGCATCGTATCGCTCGGTTATTTCGACGCAGAAGAAGTTGTAAATGTTGGTATGACACTGCAAGCAGACGTTCTTTACGTTACCCCCGACACGCCATCCATTTATTATATGGATGTTGAAAGCGCCAAGAACGCGCTTTCGATTCTTTCCGAAGAGCAATTCAATATTGGAACGGATTGGAAGGAAGACGATTTTAGCGGAACTTATACAACAAGCAAAGAATCCACAACCGTGCTCACCACTCTTCCCTACGACGAAGGTTGGAAGCTTTATATCGACGGAGAACCCGCTGATTATTCCAAAGCGCTCGATGCTTTGATTGCCTTTGAAATCGAAGGTACCGGAGACCATACCGTTCGTCTGAAATACGCCCCCAAGACATTTACGCTCGGACTTACTATTTCGATACTGTCCGCACTTTTGTTTGTCATGATCATAGTGCTGGAAAAGCCCATAACCGCTATTTTGTCAAAAGTTGTGTTTTCTAAATCCCGGTCTGATTTTGAGGAAAATGAACTTCCTCAGAATGAATCGGATATTGATGACATCGACACAGAATCGTCAGTTAACACCGAAGCGGAATAAGGAGGATCAATAAATGTTTTATTACATCAAAGGTAAACTTGTTCTGAATGAAGACTCTATGGCGGTAATTGATGCGAACGGCGTTGCTTATGCTATGACAGTAAGCTCAAATACGCAAGCAGCAATATCCTCAAAGAGTTTCAACGGTGAAACAGAGATCACTCTATTTACCCATCTGTCGGTAAGAGAAGACGGAATTGAATTATTTGGATTCAACAGTAAAGACGAATTGCATATGTTCAAACTTCTGACCTCTGTATCAGGCATAGGACCCAAAGCCGCAATGTCCTTGCTTTCTTATATGACCCCGGATGGTATCGCGCTTGCGATCTGCACCGAGGATAAGAAAGCGATCTCAAAGGCTCCCGGAATAGGTCCAAAAACCGCTGCAAGGGTGATTCTTGAACTTAAAGATAAAGTCCACGGATCTTCCTCAACCATATCAAGCTCCGATATTCAAACTTTTGCTCCTGTTTCCGACTCGGGCAAGTACGGAGAGGCGATTGACGCTTTGACCGTTCTGGGCTTCCATAGATCTTCGGCCGAAGACGTTCTCAAAACAATTGACGTTGCTAACTCCGAGCTCGAGGATATTATCAGAGAAGCGCTTAAAAAACTTATGAAATAAACTTTTAGGTATATGAAATGAACGAAGAATTTGATTTCGAAAACCGAATACTCAACTCGTCATATATTCCGACTGAGGATGAATACGACACTTCCCTGCGTCCCCACCGTCTTGACGAATATATCGGCCAGGAAAAGGTTAAAGAGAATCTGAAGGTATATATCGAGGCTGCAAAAATGCGTAAGGATACGCTTGATCATGTTTTGCTGTACGGCCCTCCCGGTTTAGGTAAGACAACCCTTGCGGCTATTATTGCAGCAGAAATGGGCGTAAACTTCAGAGTTACCTCGGGTCCTGCAATAGAAAAGCAAGGAGATTTGGCAGCTCTGTTGACAAATCTGCAGCCAGGAGACGTGCTTTTCATAGACGAAATCCATCGCTTACAAAGATCTGTTGAAGAAATACTCTATCCTGCAATGGAAGACCACGCAATTGATATAATTATAGGCAAGGGACCCGCAGCAAGAAGTATTCGTATCGATCTTGCTCCTTTCACCCTTATTGGCGCAACAACACGTGCTGGACAGCTTTCCACGCCGCTGCGTGACAGATTTGGCGTGATTTCAAGGCTGGAATTGTACTCACCCGAACAACTCGCTTCAATCGTCACAAGAAGCGCAGGGATCTTGGGATTGCCTATTAATTCGGAGGGGGCTCTCGAGATTGCTTCCCGATCACGCGGTACTCCAAGAATAGCCAACAGATTACTTAAACGAGTAAGAGATTTTGCCCAAGTCAAAGGCAAAGACACAATAGATGCAGAAATCGCATCATTTGCTCTCGGACGCCTTGAAATAGACTCCCTCGGACTTGACAACACTGACAGACGAATGCTTGAGGCTATCATTTCCTATTATAACGGAGGTCCCGTTGGACTCGAGACTCTTGCAGCCACCGTAGGCGAAGAAGCCGTTACACTCGAAGACGTCTATGAGCCATATTTGATACAGATAGGTTTCCTTTCAAGAACACCTCGGGGACGATGTGCTACTTTCCGAGCTTATGAGCATCTTGGAATCCGCCCGCCGCTCACTGGTGCGCAAGCTATACTCGATCAAATGAAGATCGATGATGAGTGCACTGAAAACTGATCACGGAGTATACTATGACAAATAAAACAAAATCTATTTTTTCTTTGCAATTTCCAATTTATCTGATTTCTTTATTATTGATTATTCTGACCTCATGTGTTCTTTCCCCGATATATATGCAGGTCGGTAACGATGTTGTGTTTATGTATACAATAGTTCCAATAGTTCTGAACTATGCAATACTGTTGTTCGAAACAATGTATCTTGCGCTTGTGCTGGCTTGCGTGTCTCATTCTGTTTATGCCATTAATAAAGGCACAGCAAAAACGGTTCCGTCCATAGTCTATCCACTAGCTTTAGTATTCATTAAACATACATTGAATTTGCTGGTGTCATCAATAATAGACAGCTATATTGACGTTACCTTCGATCTGCCGGTCACAATTATGCTTATGGGGGTTGACGCACTTATTATCGCTCTGGTGTGGGTAGTTGCAGATCGCAAGTTTAAAAGACATTGTGAACGCGAAAAAAAACTTTTAAAGGCATCAAAATATCTCGATACAGTGGATATTGATGAATCGATTGCTATATATCCGTTTAGAGGATTCTTTAATTTCAAGAATCCGGTAATCATAGCAATTTTTACCGGAGCAGCAATTATAACCGCATCTATGTTAATGCAAAGAGTCTACGCAGATTTATTCATACTCGGTGCACCCGAAACGGTCTTTGAAATCGGAGAAATCGTTTTATCCTATTTATTTGATATTCTGCTCGGCTTTGCAGGATATGCTACTTCATATTTTGCTGCATCTTATATTTTTACTCGTAGCTAAAACAAACATATTTATAAAGGTAGGTACTTATTATGAATTCTTCCTGGCTTAATCTCGAAGGCAAAACAGTAATTGTTACAGGTGGCGCTTCCGGAATTGGTTACGCAACGGTAACAGAATTTCTTGCAGACGGCGCTAACGTAGTTGTTGCAGATATGAATCCCAATGCGCCCGAATTTGATAAGGCGTGCGGCGACTACATCTACGTTCCTTGCAACGTAACAAAGAAGGCAGACATTGACAATGTAATCACCAAGGCTGTTGAAAAGTATGGCAAGATCGACGTTCTTGTCAACAATGCGGGAATCAATATTCCGCGCCTTCTCGTAGATCCCGGTCAGCAGTATGAACTTGACGAGGTTGTATGGGATAAGGTTATGAATGTTAACGTAAAAGGCCTTTTCCTCATGACTCAGGCTGCTGCAAGAGTAATGGTTTCTCAGGGCGCAGGTGTAATTATCAATGTTTCCTCAGAATGCGGACTCGAGGGTTCGGAGGGACAGAGCGTTTATGCAGCATCAAAGAACGCAGTAAACTCCCTCACCCGTTCATGGGCGAAAGAACTCGGCAGACTTGGCGTTAAGGTTGTAGGCATTGCTCCCGGTATCCTTGAGGCAACCGGTCTTCGTACCATTTCTTATGAAACTGCTTTGGCTTATACTCGCGGCATAAGTGTCGATCAGCTTCGTGCTGGATACTCCAAGACAAGCACCACGCCTCTCGGACGCTCCGGAAAACTTTCCGAAGTTGCATCCTCCATCGCCTTCCTCGCTTCCGAGCGTTCAGCATATATCCACGGCACTACTATCAATATCGCAGGCGGAAAGACCCGCGGTTGATTTATTTACAGCAGCAATAAGCTTGCCTTGTTGCTGCTGTTTCTATCTTTTTCTACAATAATCATAAAAATCGCGGTTTTTGTACTTGACCAAATTCAATTTATGTTGTATAATATAATAGAATAAAAATACAGCAATTTGGAGTTATAGATGAAAAATATTGATTTTAAGAAGATTTTGATAATTACTATAGGCATTATACTTCTGTTTGTTCCTACGTACATAGCTATTGCGAGTTATAACAGCCAAAAGCCTTCTGAAAATCTTCCAACAGTATCCACGTTAACCATTAACGATCCCGAAGGAAGAACCCACACTGTTAAGTCTGATAATGATGAGAACGGTATCTTCGAAATGTTCAACCAGATCAATTCCAGCGGTACTCCGGTCTCTTCTCTTCCCGATTCGCTCGCTGGCAGCGGCTTTCTTCTTGTAACTTTCTCGACGCCCGATTCCGATCTTTCTTATAAGTACTATTTTACCACAAATTCTTCCGAATGCTATTATACCGATCCTACCGGCAAGATATATAAGATTGCCGTAAATCAGGCAAAAGCTTTCCTTGGCTCTTCTTATTCGGTATACCTTTATAAAACAGCCACACCGCCTGTTTTAACTGCTTCAGGAACTCATACTATTTCTGCATCATCGATGGAATGGTATTATCTTGTTTCGGGAGGAACTTATCAGCAATTCGAATATACTCCCTCAAACAACGAAGACCTTACATATGACGTTGGAAACAATTTCACGTTCAGCTTCAGCATAGCTCCTTCCGATTCTAATCTTAAAGTTTTCAATTCTGATGAACTCCTGTATGACGGTGGAATCAATGATCTTCATGATCTGAAGCTTTCCCGAAACTCCACACTCAGATTTTTGATCACGGCAAGCTGGGCTCAGGCAAGTGAGACCGAATACTACGGAAGTGCCGAATATGAATTCAATGCACTTGTTCTTGCACCCGCTGAATTCAAGCTCGGCGAATCTGCAATTGAGCATGGCGATATTGTAGCTCTTTCCGGTGTAAACGTAACAAATCCGGATGATATCAAGGTATCGTTCGAGCCTGCTCTCGATAACTCTTTCACTCCGAAATTCTATAAAGACGGTGAATATGTTCACGCTTTAATTCCCTTTAGCTATGATGTAGCAAACGGCGAATACAAGATAACGGTAACTTACGGTATTACAACTCAAACTTTCGATCTTACTGTCGGGGAATCAAGATACGGATTCAACAAAGCTGCTACAAAATACGGTGCAAGTGAAGCTGTAATCTCAACCTTCTATGCTGAAGAAGACATTGCCGCCTACAATAAGGTCAGATCCGAGATCTGCAGTTCCTCCGAAGAATTGAAATATTTTTCCGGGGCTTTCATTAATTATGAAACTGCAGGAACTCTTACATCCAAAAAATCAACAATTAAACTGGGATTCACAAGAGAAAATATTCTTAAGGATGGCAGAACATTTAAACACACGGGAATTGATTTTGAGGCTACAGCAGGAATTGATGTTCCGGCGATGTCCAGCGGAAAAGTTGTTTATGCAGGATTCTGCGACGTGCTTGGCAATTTTGTAGTTGTTGATCACGGATACGGACTCAAGACCTGGTATGCACATCTCAGCGAGATTTCAGTTTCTGTCGGTGATGTTGTCAGAACTTCTCAGAGTCTTGGAAAGACCGGAAATACCGGATTTATCATTGACAATAGATTACACATAGAATTTACTCTCGGAAATATTTCCATCGCCCCCTTTTCAATTTGGGACGAAGGTATTATCCTTTCCTCTTTTAACTGAGTATTAAAATGCAGGTTTCTCGGATTTTTCGAGAAGCCTGCATTTTTACTATTAAACATTTGCTGACTAGTGAGTCTGAATAGAATACTGTTATATAATTCTACACAGGCTAATATAGCTTACAAATGAAATTTTGTGAACTATTTGTGAATTGTAGAAAAACTTCTTGACAACTTAATAAATTTGTGATATTATTTATTTATATTTTTAATAAAAGGCATTGATAGGGATGTCATGATATAAGTTTGTTGCAGAGAGCCGTCATATTGGTGAAAGACGGTACAAAATGTATCACGTTCGTCGCCCTGGAGCCGAGGAAAAGAAAGTTGAATATACAACCGTAGAATTCCTCCGTATTGCTGCGTTAAAGCATAAATTAAGCGGCGCGTGTGCGCAATTTGAGTGGTACCGCGGGTATTGAATTTTGGTTCAGCTCGTCTCAAGAAGTTTTCTTGGGGCGAGCTTGCTTTTTTAGGAGGTACAATGAATAACATTTTTGAAATTGATAAGCAAATAAAAGCAATGGCAGGCAGAATTGCCGCTTTGCGAGAGATCGAGGGGTACTCAGCCGAATATATGGCAGAGCAAACAGGTATTTCTGTCGCAGAATATCTCGATTGCGAAGCCGGTCGGGCTGATCTAACATTCGCATTTCTGTTCAGATGCGCATCTGCTCTGGGGATCGACGTAACCGAAATTATAGAAGGTACGGCGCCCAGACTGAAATCATACACTTTGACACGAAAAGGCCGTGGTCAGCGTATAGAGCAGGCGCACGGAATGACTTATTACAATATCGCTCATTCCTTTGCAAACAGAACTTCGAACCCACTATACGTTCACTGTGAGTATTCGGAAAAGGCCGAGTCTTCTCCTATTGCAGTAACGACACACGCAGGTCAGGAATGTGATATCGTAATCAAAGGTCGGCTAAAGGTTCAGGTAGGTGAACACACCGAAATTCTTGAGGAAGGCGACAGTATTTACTACGACAGCTCAACACCTCACGGTATGATAGCTATCGGAGGCGAAGATTGCTACTTTTACGCCATCGTTCTCCTCCCAGATGGGAATCAGGATGAAAACAAGATCGTCACACTTGAAGCTACACCCGCCAAAAAGCGCGACACAGAAACACGTGTTTACAGCAAATTCATTACTACCGAAGAAAACGAAAACGGTGCTCCGATTTCGATTAACTTCAAGGGTGAAAACAGCTTTAACTTCGCCTATGATATCGTTGATACGCTTGGAAGATCCAAACCTGATAAACTAGCCATCATGCACGTTGCAGATGACGGTGCAGAGTCCAGAATTACATTCTCACAAGTAAAACGTGCTTCAGCACAGTGTGCGAACTATTTTAAGTCCCTTGGCATCAAACGAGGCGACAAGGTAATGCTCGTTTTGAAGAGAAGATACCAGTTCTGGTATGCAATGATCGGTCTTCATAAACTCGGCGCTGTAGCTATTCCTGCAACAAACCAGCTAAAGGAACACGATTACGAATACAGATTCAATACAGCAGGCGTTAAAGCTATCATCTGCGTTGATGACGACTATGTCATCGAGCAAGCCGAGGCTGCACTTGCAAAATGCCCCGACGTCAGCATCAAGCTGCTTGTCGGAAGCGAACGCGAGGGTTGGAGAAACTTTAACGAAGAGTACACATTGTTCAGCAGTCATTTTGAGAGAACCGATGATTCTCCTTGCGGCGATGATCCGATGCTGATGTACTTTACTTCCGGCACCTCAGGTTATCCCAAGATTGCCCTTCACAACTATAAGTATCCTCTCGGTCATTTCATACAGCGAAGTATTGGCATTGTGTCAACCCCGACGGATTACATCTTACCATTTCCGATACCGGATGGGCTAAAGCAATGTGGGGCAAGCTTTATGGAGCATGGCTTTGCGAAGCAGCGATATTTGTTTATGACTTTGACAGATTTGATGCATCGAAGATACTTCCTCTATTCCGTAAGTATAATATTACAACATTCTGTGCGCCTCCCACGATGTATAGAATGATCATCAAAGAAGATCTTTCGAAATACGACCTCAGCTCGATCGAGCACGCAACTATTGCGGGCGAAGCTCTCAATCCTGAGGTATTCCGTCAGTTTGAAAAGCAGACGGGACTCAAGATCATGGAAGGTTTCGGACAGAGCGAAACCACATTGGTTATCGGTAATCTTGTTGGCAAGTCTCATAAGATCGGATCAATGGGTAAACCCGTACCGATTTATAACGTTGATCTTGTTGATCCCGATGGCAACAGCGTCGGAATCGGTGATCCCGGTGAGATAGTCATTCATACTGAAAACGGAGCGCCTTGCGGTCTGTTCTGCGAATACTATAACACTCCCGAAAAAACCGCAGAGGTTTGGCACGACGGTGTATATCACACCGGTGACCTTGCTTGGCGCGACGAGGACGGATTCTTCTGGTATGTCGGACGAGCTGACGACGTTATTAAATCTTCCGGATACCGAATCGGTCCGTTTGAGATTGAAAGCGTTATTATGGAGCTTCCTTACGTTCTTGAATGCGGTGTTTCCGCTGCTCCCGATGAGATCAGAGGACAGATAGTCAAGGCAAGTATCGTTCTTACAAAGGGTACCGAGCCTACCGAAGAACTCAAGAAAGATATTCAGAATTACGTCAAGAAGCGCACTGCACCTTACAAGTACCCCAGACTTGTAGAATTCAAGTCTGAACTTCCCAAGACTACAAGCGGCAAAATAATCCGCAGCAAACTCTAATCATGAAAAACAAACGATTAACCCTTTTCGCAGGGCATTACGGTAGCGGAAAGACCAACGTAGCTTTGAATTACGCATTTCTATTAAAAACAGCCGGGCACGATACCGTTATTGCTGATATAGACACTGTTAACCCATATTTCAGAACCAAAGATAGTGCCAAAGAGCTTGAAGAAGCCGGCATAGAACTGATTGCATCAGAATTCGCAGGCTCCAACGTTGACCTTCCTGCGCTTCCTGCTGCAATGTACGATATCATATTTGAGTCAAATAAATATGCAGTTATCGACATTGGCGGCGATGATCGCGGAGCGTTTGCACTTGGTCGATATACACCGGAAATTCTGAGAGAAAACAATTACAGCATGCTGATGGTCATAAATATGTATCGACCGTTAACGTCAACACCTGAAGATACGGTAGAGATTTTAAAAGAGATCGAATCAGCATCAGGTATTCCCTTCACCGGGCTTGTTAACAATTCAAATCTTGGTATTGCAACCACTCCCAAAACTCTTGAATCTTCTTTTTCTTACGCGAAAGAAGTATCAAAGCTTTCAGGATTGCCGATTGTTGCAACAAGTTGCCCTGATACAAGCGAATTCTATAACATCACTACTTTTGGTGATGAAAATGGTGATTTAATTAAACTTAAACTCCAAAATAAAATAGTATAAGGAGAAAACAAATGGCTAAATTAACGTTTAATATTGAAAAATGCAAGGGATGCGGACTTTGTGTATCTGCGTGCCCCAAGCACCTTTTGATAGTTTCCAAATCAAAAATCAATCAAAAAGGACATTACGTTGCAGAAATTACCGATATGGATTCCTGCATCGGTTGCGCATTCTGTGCAACAATGTGTCCCGACTGCATAATCAAGGTAGAAAAATAAGGAGGAAGTAATTATGGCTGATAAAGTTTTAATGAAAGGTAACGAAGCCATCGCCGAAGCGGCAATAATGGCGGGTTGCAGACACTATTTCGGATATCCAATCACCCCTCAGACTGAAATTGCCGCATATATGGCAAAAAGAATGCCCAAGATCGGCGGTACTTTCCTTCAGGCAGAAAGCGAAGTTGCTGCTATTAATATGGTAATCGGTGTTGCTTCTGCCGGAAAAAGAGTAATGACGTCGAGCTCAAGCCCCGGAATTTCGCTTAAAGCAGAAGGTATCTCTTATCTCGCAGGCTGCGATCTTCCCGCACTTGTTATAAACGTCCAGCGTGGAGGTCCCGGACTTGGTGGCATTCAGCCTTCGCAGTCCGACTATTTCCAGGCTACTAAGGGTGGCGGGCACGGTGACTATCGTAACATCGTTCTCGCGCCTGCATCGGTTCAGGAAATGGCGACACTTACCGTTAAAGGATTTGATCTCGCTGATAAATACCGAATGGTAGCGATGATTCTCGCGGACGGTACAATGGGTCAGATGATGGAACCCGTTTCGCTTGATGTATCTGAACAGGTGACCTATGAAAAGCCTTGGGCTGTTACAGGCACCAAACTTGAGCGCAAGCATAATATTATAAACTCGCTTTCACTCATTCCCGAAGAACTGGAAAGATTCAACATTGAAAGATACAACAAGTATAAGACGGTTGAGGAGAACGAAGTACTTGTTGAAGAATATATGACAGAGGATGCTGATATCGTTCTTGTAGCTTACGGTATTGCTGCAAGAGTATCCAAAAACGCGATAGCAGCTGCGCGTGCCGAAGGTATCAAGGTCGGACTTGTCCGTCCTATCACCCTTTGGCCCTTCCCCAAGGCAACTCTTGAAAAGCTTTCTCACAAAGCAAAGGCATTCATATCCGTCGAGATGTCCATGGGACAGATGATCGAGGATGTTGAACTTGCTACACGTTGCCGCAAGCCTGTTCTGCTTTGCAATCGCTCCGGCGGTATGATCCCCACACCCGAAGCAGTTCTGGCAAAAATCAAAGAAGCAGGAGGAATTGAATAATGGTAGTTTTTGATAAGCCCCATGCTCTGACAGATGCACCCTTGCATTACTGTCCCGGCTGCACACACGGCATTATCCATCGCCTTGTTGCAGAGGCAATAGATGAATTTGGAATCGAAGGAAAGACCATCGGTATAGCACCCGTTGGATGCTCCGTAATGGCATATAACTACTTTGCTTGCGATATGGTTCAAGCAGCTCACGGACGTGCTCCCGCTGTTGCTACCGGCGTTAAGAGAGCAAATCCCGATAATATTGTATTTACTTATCAAGGTGACGGCGATCTCGCTTCGATCGGTATGGCTGAAACTGTTCACGCCGCAACAAGAGGCGAGAATATCACGATCATCTTCGTAAACAATGCGATCTACGGTATGACCGGCGGTCAGATGGCTCCCACTTCCCTCCCCGGACAGGTTACCCAGACCTCTCCTTACGGACGCGACACTTCAACCGCGGGATACCCTATCCGCGTATGTGAAATGCTTGCACAGCTCGACGGAGCTGCATATCTCGAAAGAGTTGCAGTCAACAACGTTAAGAATGTACGCAAGGCAAAAGCTGCAATCAAAAAAGCATTTGAGAATCAGATCAACGGCGTAGGCTTCTCGCTTATCGAAGTTGTATCAACTTGTCCCACAAACTGGGGACTTACACCCGAAGCAGCCCTTCAGTTTGTTGAAGAAAAAATGATTCCTTATTATCCGCTCGGCGTATACAAGGACATAACAAAGGAGGCGTGACCAATGAAGACCAATCAGATTTTGATAGCCGGTTTCGGCGGTCAGGGTGTTCTCTTTACGGGAAAAATGCTTGCTTACAAAGGAATGTATGAGAGCAAAGAAGTCAGTTGGCTTCCTTCATACGGTCCTGAGATGCGTGGCGGTACTGCTAATTGCAGCGTTATTCTCAGCGACACTCCCGTTGGTTCTCCTATTGTTTCCAACCCGGATATTCTTCTTGTAATGAATCTCCCCTCGCTTGATAAGTATGAAAATTCTGTTCCTGCAGGCGGAAAGATCTTTGTCGACTCTACCTTTATTGACCGCAAGGTTGAGAGATCAGATGTTGACGTTTACTACATTCCCGCAACAAAAATTGCATCCGATGCGGGAGTTCCCACGCTTGCCAATATGGTGCTTCTTGGTAAGGTTATCAAGGAAACAGGAGTCATCAGCCTTGACGGTATGAAGGCAATGTTCGAAAAGATCATATCCGCAAAGCGTCAGAACCTTATTGAAACTAATCTCGCAACAATAGAACTTGGCTATAACTTTCAGTAATTCAAGAAAGGAACAATGAAAATGGATATCAAAATAGAAAAGATCGCAACACCTAAGCAGAAGCCCGATGAATCCGCGCTTGGTTTTGGACAGTATTTTACCGACCATATGTTTATTATGGACTATACCCGCGCAAAGGGATGGCACGATGCGAGAATTGTTCCTTTCGGAAATCTTTCTCTGCATCCCGCATGTACGGTATTCCATTACGGAGCTGAAATCTTCGAAGGTATGAAAGCGTATAGAACTGCTGACGGATCTATTCAGCTTTTCAGACCCGAGCAGAACTTTGCAAGACTCAACTCTTCCGCAGAGCGAATGAGACTTCCCCTTGTTGACGAAGAATTTGCGCTCAAGGCGCTCACAGAGCTTATCAAGCTTGATGCGGATTGGGTTCCCCACGCTCCCGGAACTTCCCTTTATATCCGCCCCTTCCTCTTTGGCGCAGACCCCAAGCTCGGCGTTCATTCTATCGACCGTTCCGTATTTATCATAATTCTCTCACCCGTAGGCTCATACTATAAAGAAGGTATCAATCCTGTTAAGATCATGATCGAGACTGAAGACGTAAGAGCTGTAAGAGGCGGCACCGGATACACAAAGTGCGGCGGTAACTATGGTGCATCCAACAGAGCAGGCGAAAAGGCAGAGCAGGCGGGATATTCCCAGGTTCTTTGGCTTGATGGCGTAGAACGCAAATATATCGAAGAAGTTGGTGCAATGAACGTAATGTTCAAGATCGGTGATGAGATCGTAACACCCGCACTTACAGGTTCGATTCTTCCCGGTATCACAAGAAACTCCATTCTTCAGATTCTTCGCGATGAGGGTGCAAAGGTCTCGGAAAGACTTCTTTCTATCGATGAGCTCATTGAAGCACTTGAAAAGGGCGAGCTCAAAGAAGGTTGGGGATGCGGCACAGCGGCTGTTGTTTCGCCAATTGGTCAGCTTTATTACAACGGTAAGACTTACACAATTAATAACGGCAATATCGGTGAGACCACTCAGAAGCTTTACGATACTCTGACAGGCATCCAGTGGGGACGTATTGCAGATACCCGTGGATGGGTATATCCGATCAAATAACAAATGTATAAAATTTCAGGCTGTCACATTTGTGGCAGCCTTTGCTATTGCAATTTTGCAATTTGTATGATATAATAATATTATTACGTTTATGGAGCATAAAATGATTATCCGAAAAGCAGGCTTAACCGATTTGGAAGAAATTCGTCTGATATATCAAAGCGCAAGAAAGTTTATGAGTGATAACGGCAACCCAAACCAATGGGGCAATGTCAATCCACCGCTCGAACGAACTAAAGATGACATTAAAGAAAACAACTTGTATGTTGTTGAAGATGATAATAACATATTAGCTGTATTTTATTACAGATTCGGTGACGACCCTACATACAAAATAATATATGATGGAAGCTGGCTCAACGATTCTGCATATGGCGTCATCCACAGAATAGCTGTTTCCGACAAAGCTCGCGGAAAAGGTATCGCCGGTTTATGTTTCGATTTTGCATACAGCAAATGCAAAAACTTGAAAATTGATACTCACAGAGATAACATTCCTATGCAGCGAGCACTTGCCAAACACGGATTCATCCAATGCGGAATAATCCATCTTGCCAACGGCGACGAAAGAATTGCTTTTCAAAAATCGGAGGACTAAAATGAGTAATAAGAGACCCAATGTAGTATTTATACTTACAGATGACCAAAGATTCGACACTATTCACGCGCTTGGGAACAATGAGATCAGCACCCCCAATCTCGACCGACTTGTAAGCCGCGGTGCAACATTTACTCATGCCTACATTCCCGGTGGAACGGCCTCAGCAGTATGTATGCCAAGTCGCGCAATGATAAACTCCTCGCGCACGCTGTTTAATCTAGTTCAAAACGGAAAAGAGATTCCCGAGTACGATACTACTATGTGTCAGTCGTTCCGTAAAGCAGGATACAGCTGCCACGGCATCGGGAAATGGCACAATGGAACCGAAAGCTACACGAGATCATTCTCGAGCGGTGACGACATCTTCTTCGGCGGTATGTGGGATCATTGGAACGTACCTGTTTGCGATTACAGAGCAGATGGCAACTATGACTGCGAAATCCCATTTGTTCCGAATTTTTCCGGTAATCAGATTCCCGTTCATGTACTTGCAGACAAGATACATGCCGGAGTTCATTCCACTGAGCTCTTCTCTGCCGATGCTATCAGTTTTATAAATAATTATAATGAGGATAACCCGTTTTTCCTCTATCTCTCATATCTCGCACCGCATGACCCTCGTACAATGCCCGAGAAATACCGTACAATGTACAAAGCCGAAGACATTACTCTTCCCCGCAACTTTATGGAAATGCCCGCATTCAGCTTTGGTTGGGCTGACAGAGGACGTGATGAGGCGGTAGCTTCTTTCCCGAGAGATCCAAATGAGATCAAGCAGCACATTGCAGATTACTATGCTATGATCAGCCATATCGACGATAACGTTGGAAAAATCATTGATGCGCTTGAAAGCAAGGAGATTCTCGATGATACTATAATAGTATTCTGCGGTGATAACGGTCTTGCAATCGGACAACACGGACTTATGGGTAAGCAAAACGTATACGAACACAGCGTACACATTCCGCTTCTTATCAGCGGTCCCGGCATTCCTACGGGAGTAAAGCTTGACAAATACGTTTATCTGCTCGATGTTTACCCCACTCTCTGTGATCTCTGTGGCGTCGAAATTCCCGCTTCAGTCGAGGGAAAGAGCTTCGTGAAGATGTTCTCGAATTCCGAGTTTGAAACGCGCAGCGACCTTTATTTCGCCTTCCAGGCACGTATCAGAGGTATCACTGACGGAAAGTACAAGCTTATTGAATACCGCACCGACAGATTAAAGCTGACACAGCTTTTCGACCTCGAAAAAGATCCTTACGAAAGATATAATTTCTATGATTTCAACGGATATGACGAGATCGTTGAGCGATTGAGAAATCGTATGAAGGAATATCGCATTGAGTGGAATGAGGACTCACACATTTACGGCAGACAGTTCTGGGAACAGTATGAAAAGTATGAAGCTGCCGAGGTACACGGTGTTGATAAGCCCAAAGGAGTTTCGATGATCAACCAGACCAAGGAATGGTCTAAATCAAAATAATATAGAATTAACCGCGACCGGATTCGGCCGCGGTTTGTTATTAATATTGTCTTTCAAATGAAATATATCTTGTGCCTTGGAATGTGAGCTTTCCGATATCGCCCTCTACAAGCAAACCAAATTCGTGACTTGGAATACGCAGTTCCATTCTATCACCGCTTTCAAATTGAAAGGTAACATAGTAGGAATAAGAGCGATGCGAATGACCGTTGCTCGACCTGTGACGATGCATTTGGTCACGCTTTGCGACAATAGTTGCATCAACGGTAAGGCGCGGTGAACTTTCGTTACTGATCCATTCACCTATCATACGGACAAACGTTATAATAAATACGCTTATCACAAGAAAGAACATAATGAAAAATATGGCTTCCACTATTCTTTACGCTTTCTGCTCTTGAAGAGACTTTTCATACTGAAGCATATATAGCTTATGATAACGACCTCTCTGCTGCAACAGTTCATTATGGGTTCCCTGCTCCATAATTTTACCGTGAGAAAGCAGAATAATGTTATCAGCATGCTGAATTGTTGAGAGCCTATGTGCAACAACAAGCATTGTTCCTATTTTCATCATTCTCGTGAGAGAATCCTGAATGAGGATTTCGGTTTCTGTATCAATGTTTGCAGTCGCTTCATCAAGAATCATTACAGATGGCTTATGAAGAATTGTTCTCGCAAATGACAAAAGCTGACGCTGTCCTGCCGAGAAGTTATTTCCTCTTTCGCGAACTTCTTCATCAAGTCCGTTTTCAAGCTTGTTGATAAAAGTATCTGCGTTGACGTATTTACAAGCATCAATAATCTGCTGTTCTTCAACGTTATCCATTCTCAAAACGATATTACTTCTGATCGTTCCCGAGAACAGGAATACATCCTGAAGCATCTGTCCAAAATGACGGCGAAGCGAGGAAATCTTAATCTTTTTGATATTGATACCGTCAATAAGGATCTCGCCTTTTTGAATATCATAATTTCGGCAGATGAGCGAAAGAATTGTTGTCTTGCCCGAGCCGGTAGAACCGACAAAAGCAACGGTCTGGCCGGCTTCAACCTTGAAGCTTACGCCCTGCAGCACCCATTCACCGGGATTGTAAGCGAACCAAACATCGCGGAACTCGATCTCGCCACGGACAGTTTCAAGCTCAATTGCATCGGGCTCATCAACAACTATCGGTTCCATATCGAGAATCGAAAAGATCTTCTCCGCGGAAGCAAATGCAGACTGTAAAGCATTGAACTGTTCCGCAAGGCTTTGAATAGGGTTGAAGAACTTCGAGATATACATATAAAACGTTACAAGTGTTTCAACCGCAATAACCTGTCCGAGGAAACTCGTTCCCTGTATATAGCCCTTACCGCCGAGATAGAACAGGCAAAGTACCGAGGATATATACAGAACGTAAACCATCGGTCTGAAGATACCAAAAACGAACATCTGCTTGGATTTTGCGTTTCCAAGCTTCTTGCTTCGAGTGACAAAATCCTTCATCTTTCGTTCTTCTCGGTTAAAGATCTGAGTGATCTTCATACCCGAAAGATTTTCAGAAAGATAAGTATTGATGTCGGTTGTTCCGTCCTTTACTTCTCTGTATGCTTTTCTTGAGAACTTACGGAATATAACAGTAAACAGGACAACAAAAGGTACAAAGCAAAGAACCATAAGCGTGAGCTGCACATTAATGCAAAGCATTGCAATAAATATACCTATAACAACAAAGGCATTCTTAATGAGATTAACCAAGATGTTAGTAAACATCATCGAAATTGCGTTTGTATCGTTGGTCACTCTGGTTACAAGCTTACCAACGGGTATGTGATGCAGCTGCTCATGAGAAAGGGACTCAATGTGAGTAAACACCTTTTGACGCAGAGCAGAAAGAATCTTTTGTCCGATCTTTTGCAATATGATCGCCTGAAAATAAGTACATGAAACCGATACAATCAAAATACCGACGTAAGCCGCAACATAGGTATACAAGCTGCTCAGTTCAAAATCTTCAGCAACCATACCCGTGATGTTGCCTATGATGATTGGAGAAATAATGTCATACGCGATCGTGAGCGCCATTATAAACAGCACGACAATAAACGAACCAATATGGGGCTTGGCATAGATCAGAAGTCTTTTGACAATATCGCCATCCTTCATATTTCTATCGAAGCCAATTGCCTCGTTTTTGTTTTTCATCATTGCATAAGCAATAATAAACAATACGGAAATTAGCAGAATAAAACCCGCAACGACAAGGATAGGAAAGTATTCGTACATTAAATATCCCCTCCTTCATCCTCAAGCTTCTGAAGCTTGACCATCTTTGCGTACTCTTCACAGTTGTCGCACAGTTCCTTATGAGTACCAACAGCAGTTACAGATCCATCTTCAACAAGTATGATCTTATCCATATTCTCAACTGTAGAAATTCGATGTGCAATTAAAATTGTAGTTTTTCCGATGCGCTCACGTTTCAGATTCTCAAGAATTGTCTTTTCCGTCTTAGTATCGACAGCAGAAACGGAATCGTCGAGTATCAGTATAGGAGCATCCTTTAGCAACGCTCGAGCAATTGAAATTCTCTGCTTCTGTCCACCGGAAACCGTAACTCCTCTTTCACCAAGCATGGTGTCATATCCTTCCGCAAATTCGGAAATATTGCCATGCACATCGGCGAGTGCGGCAACTCTCTGAATTTCGGTCATATTCTCATCATCGGTATAAAATGAAATATTACTCTTGATCGTATCACTGAAAAGGAAATTATCCTGCGGTACGTATGCAGCTGCACCTCTGACCTGCTTGATTGGAAGCGTGTTTACATCCTTACCGTCGATAAATAACATATTATCATCAATGTTGTAAATTCTGAGGATCAGATCAACAATGGTAGTTTTGCCGGAGCCGGTTTTGCCGACGATTCCAACATTTTCACCTGCATTGATCTTAAAGGAAACGTTTTTGAGAGCGTCCCTGTCGCCATCGGGGAAAGTAAATGAAAGGTTGCGGAATTCAATATTTCCCTTGATATCCTCTGTTGCACAAACCCTATCTCTGTCTTTAACATCGATAGGGGCGTCAAGAAGCTCACCGATTCTCTTTAATGAAGCACGGCCGCGGGAAGTCATGTCAATCAGTTCGGAAACTGCCATTACAGGCCAGATGACCGATGTAAAGTAACCGATAAATTCAACGAGCTGACCCGCGTCGAACCTATCAAGGTAAACAAGGTATCCGCCATATCCGAGAATAACGCAAACAACGGATTCAACAAAAAGAGTAACAAATATTCTGAGAAGAACACTTGCTCTTGTATATTCAAGGTTTGCTTCCTCATTTTTAACGTTAAGTTTTTTGAACGCAAGAAGTTCTTTCGCTTCTTTTACGTATGCCTTGATTACCGCAATACCGGAAAAGCTTTCCTGCGAAAAATCAGAAAGATTAGAATACGCTTCCTGGCGTTTGTCCCACTTTTTCATTAGAGATCTTCCAATAATTGCAGAAACTGCAAGAAGGAAAATCAAAGGCAAGCAGGAAAGGAGAGTAAGGCTGCTGCTCATACGCCACATTTTGAGGATTGCAAGCACACCAAGCAAAAGCGCGTCGCAAAACATCATAAACCCCCATCCAAAACATTCTTGAACCGTGTCAAGATCGTTTGTATAGAGCGACATCAGATTTCCGACTTTATTAACCTGGTAATACTGATGAGAAAGCTCTTTGGAGCGCGCAAACATTCTGTTTCGCAGATCAGTTTCAAGTTTAATTGCGGCACCAAAGAAGCAGACTCTCCACAAGAATCTTCCGATAAGCATCATCGCTATTACAAACAGCATCGGCAGACAGATCTTGTCGAGAAGGAAACTCATATCAAAAGGATACGCTTGCCCGTCAACGGTAACCATTCCCGTATTAAAGCCATTGACAATCATCTGATAGAATTCAGGAATTTCAAGCTGGAAATAATCCACTCCGATAAGGGCAATCGTGCCGAGCAACAACATCCACCCGTATTTCAAATAGTATTTATTTATATGTTTACCGAAGATCATTTGCCTCTCCTTAATCATTGTGTTCAATGCAACTATTATACTACATTGAGTTACAAAAGTCAACCTCAAAACAAATATTCTTGTAAACTTGTTGTTGCAAATCATATTGTAACACTGTATACCGTTAGTTGAGTACGAACCGATGTAATAATTATGAACCTCATTTACATACACAGCAACAATTGAGCCTCAAAATGGTATAATCAGCCAAGAAATAAAAAGCCAAAGGCACTGTCGATCGACAGTGCCTTATACTGTATCTGTTAGAAAATCGGATAACCTGCGTTTGTGTGTGCTTCAACAAGTTCGTTGACCATTGCAACAATCTCATCAGTAGAAAGACACATGCCCGTTCTGGGATCCATCATAGCAGCCTGGTAAAGAGTTTCGATCTTTCCAGTGACAGCAGCTTCAATAGTCAGCATCTGCGGATAAATATTCGAGGAGTTCATAGCCGCAAGCTGAGTGGGAAGCGGACCAACATAAGTGGGTGTGATACCGCTCTTATCAACAAAGCAAGGAACTTCAACGCACGCTTCTGCAGGAAGGTTGGGGATAAGACCGTTATTGATAACGTTTCCGCCTATCTTGAAAGGTTTTCCGGTGACGATCGCTTCCATAATTCTTGAAGCATATTCGTGAGAACGCTTGTGCTCTGGTGTGATACCGTTCATTAGGTCCGCTCTCTGCTGTGCCCACTTTACGATATGCTTTTCACATCTGCGGGGGTACTCATCAAGCGGGATATTGAACTTTTCAACAAGATCTTCACGTCCGGGCTTTATATAGAAGCTGTTGTACTCTGCATTATGTTCGCTCGACTCAGTGCAGTAATATCCAAACTTATCGATATAATCAAAACGAACCATATCCTTATGAGGCTCACCTGCATTCATAGCCTTAGCGCGACGCTTGATCTCGGGATAGAGGTCATTGCCATTCTTGTCGTGTATCTCAAGAAGCCATGCCATGTGGTTGATACCGGCAATCTTCTCCTGACGTCCTTCAATGTACTCTTCCATTCCAAGACTCTTGAGAAGCTTTTCGGAACATACCTGGACGCTATGGCAAAGACCAATAGATTTAATGGGAGTGAATCTTTCCATATATCCGGCGAGGATCGCCATCGGATTGGTATAATTAAGGAAATACGCATCCGGACATACTTTTGCCATGTCGGCGGCAAAGTCCTTAAGCACGTGAATGGTGCGCATACCTCTCATAATGCCGCCGATACCAAGAGTATCGCCGATTGTCTGATTGATGCCGTATTTCTTGGGAATAGCAAAGTCGATTTTTGTGCAAGGATCATAAAGTCCGACCTGAATAGCATTAATTACAAAATTAGCTCCCTTAAGTGCCTTCTTGCGGTTCTCAACGCCAAGATATTTCTTAACCTTAGCTTTGTTTCCGTTGATAACCTTATTGAGCTGAGTGATCAGCATATAAGAATCCTCAAGTCTTTCGCCATCAATGTCATAAAGAGCAATCTCGACATCTCTAAAACAATCGCACATAAGTGTGTCGCCGAGAACCTTTTTGACGAACACGCTGCTTCCTGCGCCCATAAATGTAATTTTCATATTAAACAGCCTCCGTTTTTTATATGTATCATTATATCACAATTTACTAACAATTACAATATAGAGAAGTAATTTTATCGCTAATATAACATTTTTTCAAGTTTTTTTGTAAAACCCCTTGAAATATTATTTGAAATATGATATAATATTGCACGTTGATCGAAAGATCACAGCAAATTAATACGGAGCGGTATCGAAGAGGTCATAACGGGGCTGACTCGAAATCAGTTTGCGGGCAACCGCACGTGGGTTCGAATCCCACCCGCTCCGCCAAAAAAGCACTGTCGAGCAGTGCTTTTCTTTTTATCAAATTGAGCGATAAGGTTTACAGATCGATCAAAATAGCCCTGCAAGGCGATCCTTCGGCACCCGCCAGGTTTATCGGTGCCGCATTCAAAAGATAAACGCCCTCGGGAACATGTGCAAGCCGAATGCCCTCCAGGAGGACAACCTCGGCTGCGAGAAGTACCTTGTGGACAGCCATGGGAGCGTCTTCGGGACCCACAGTTTGTGATTCATTACCCAATAAATATATTCCTGTATCAGCAAAGACTTTTGCAGCTTCCAATGAAACTGTTGTCTTCCCTTTCAAAAGAATTCGCTTGGAACACTCTAAAGAAATCGACTTTGCCTTATCGATGATTCTCTGAGCATCGTTTGCGGTAACTGTACCTTCAAAATCTGTGACATAAGCCTCACCAACAAATTTCGAAAGATCAATTTGTTCAACGTTCTTTGCACCATTTATAAAATGAGAAGGTGCGTCAATATGTGTTCCGTTGTGTGCGCACATTGAGAATGAGGTCAAATTATAAAGATCACCATCATCTATCGAATTCAGTATTTGTTTCTCCGGTGCAGGATCTCCGGGCCACACTACGCAAGAAAAGAGTTCTTGCGAAATATCATATATTTTCATATTCACACCTATCGTTACGCCCCTCGTTTATAAGACGAAGGGCGTAATTCCTTTTTATTAATAATGCTTAGCGAGACCGCCCTCGGAAGTCTCACGATAACTTGCATGAAGGTCCTTGCCCGTTTCATACATAGTCTTGACAACCATATCGAAAGAAATCTTTCTTGTGCCGGTAAGGAAATTAGCGAGAGAAAGTGCATTCAAGGCCCTCATCGCAGCAACCGCATTTCGCTCGATACAAGGTATTTGGACAAGACCGCAAATGGGGTCGCATGTGAGACCGAGCATATGTTCCATTGACATTTCTGCTGCATATTCGATTTGATCGATGCCCATCTCAAATAACTCACAGAGTGCGGCGGCGGCCATCGAGCACGCAGTTCCAACCTCAGCTTGGCAACCGCATTCTGCACCGGAAATAGATGCATTTTGCTTTACGATATTACCAATCAATCCGCCGACCGCCAATGCATCAATTATCTTATCATCCGAAAAGCCCTTGGTATCTTGCATATACTTGAGAACCGCAGGAAGTACCGCACAAGCTCCGCAAGTGGGCGCAGTTACAATTCTTCCACAAGAAGCATTTTGCTCCGCTGCGGCAAAAGCATATGCGCACACAATACGATTCTGTCTTGTTTCGGGGCTTTCATCTATATGCCGTCTTCCGTAAAGAAGCTGCGCTACTCGCTCAACCTTAAGACCGCCGGGCAAAATTCCGCTTGTAGTCAGTCCTGCTTGAATTTCCGCCTTCATAACCTGCCAGACTTCAGCGAGGAAAGACTTGATATTCTCATCCTCACGCTCGTAAACGTAATCACAAAGACGAATATTTCGCGCAAGACAATAGTCTTCAATTTCCTTGAAACAGGTCTCGGTATAGATTTCGGGAGGTTCAATGCTCTTCTCCCCCTCGACACGGATATCTCCACCGCCGATTGACATTACGCGTCTTTGAGCAACTATCTCACCGTTTTTATACGCTATAAAGTCCATTGTGTTTTCGTGCGGGAGATCCTTCTCTTCTGTATTAAATACTATTTCAACGTTACGCTCGCCAAATACATCCTTTACAGATACGTCGGTAAGATGTCCTTTTCCGGTCAGAGCAAGTGAACCGTATAAAATGACTTTGTAGCTATCTGCAGCGGGAGCGACACCAAGAAAATAGTGTGAAGCATATTCCGGTCCCATTGTGTGAGAGCTTGAGGGGCCGTTACCGATCTTATATAAATGTCTGAGTGACTTCATAATTAATCAAGGAATCCTTTCAATATTCTTTCTTCCGCTTGCTTTTCGTCCAGACCGAGAGTCATAAGCTTGAGAAGCTGTTCGCCTGCGATCTTTCCGATAGCAGCCTCATGAACGAGAACAGAATCGGGATGTTCAGCGATAATTGCGGGGATTGAGCTGATTTTAGCTTTGCCCATAATGATCGAATCGCATTCAACGTGACCAAAGCATTCAGCTCTTCCGGTCATTTTCGGGTAAAAAACCTGCTCAGACTCATCTGTAGCTACACTTCGCGAAAGCACTCTGCCATTTGCACCATCACCCTCGAGAATAATTTCCATATCCGAACGTGCGGTCTGATTTCCGTGGGTCATAAGTTTTTCATTAATTATCACTTCGGCATTCTTGCCAACGACGATTTCTGTATTTCGGTTAGTAGAATCGACACCCTTTATTTGCGTAGTTTCAAAAATTACGGATGAACCTTCCCCAACGTAAACTTTGGTTACGGGGTTGAGGATTCGCTCACCGCTTCCTTCGCCTTCCCCGTAATGCTTTTCGACGTAGCGAAGCTTAGTATTCTTTCCAATATAGAATGTATGAATACCATCGTGCTGAGCAGTTTCACAACCTGAATTATGAATTCCACAACCCGCGACAATAAGAACATCGCAATCATCACCGATATAAAAATCGTTATAGGTCATATCGGAGAGCCCGGATTGAGTGACGATAACAGGAATATGGACAGATTCGTTCTTTGTTCCATCTTTAATGCGAATATCTATACCGGGTTTGTCAGTCTTGGATTCGATCAAAATATTCGCTGTTGACGAGCGACTGTCAGCTTGTCCGTTCTTTCTGATATTGTATGCGCCCTGTGGCGTTTTTTCAAGGTCTGCTATCTGTCTGAGCAGTCCAAGTTCAGTTTGACTCAATGCCATTTTCTTTACTGCCCTTTCTTCTCGTGATAAGTGACGCACTTGCATCCTGGGGTCGCCCCTGCGATGATTGACGGGAAGACTTCATCCTTCGATCCGCGTCTTTCGACACTACCGTTAGAAAGAACGACGATTTCATCCGCAAGACCGATGATTCTTTCCTGATGCGATATAATGATCATTGTTGCATCCGAATTCTTATGAAGATCGCCGAAGGTTTCTGTCAATTTAGCAAATGACCACAGATCTATTCCTGCTTCAGGTTCATCGAATATCATAAGTGATGAGTTGCGCGCGAGTATCGTTGCAATCTCAATTCGCTTTACTTCTCCACCGGAAAGAGATGTGTTAACCTCTCTGTCAATATAGTCTGCAGCACACAGACCTACTTTATTGAGATACATACAGCCCTCAGTAGTAGAGAGCTTGTCTTTTCCGGAAGCAAGCTCAAGCAGATCGCGGACTTTCAAACCTTTGAATCTGGGCGGCTGCTGAAAACCGTAGCTGATTCCAAGACGGGCGCGCTCGGTGATGCTCATATCGGTGATATCAACACCGTTGTAAATAATCTGACCCGAAGTAGGTTTAACAAGTCCCATAATGACTTTTGCGAGAGTAGTTTTACCTCCCCCATTCGGACCTGTCAAAACAACAAATCTCGAATCATCAATATCTAAATTGATGTTTTTGAGTATCTCTTTCGTTTCTTCGCCGTTAATGGCAACAAGAGAAAGATTTCTTATACTTAACATTTTGTCCTCTCAAATCAAATATATAGTTTTAAAGTGTCCTCGACCCAATAAACGAAATCAGCGTTCGGCAACAAATGCTCATACTCCTTCATTTTAAGGTATAGCTCGCATCCGTCAGAGGGGTCGTGCCAAATGTCAACAAATACCGAATCATACATTCCTTTTTGCATTTGTTTTTCAGCAAAAACGAACGCATCCGATTCGACGATCATGATTTTGGTCGGATCAGGAAATTGCGGTAAAATATATTTTGTGAATAATTCGATAACGTTTTTGCTACGTTCTACTACGGTCACAGACTTGACTTCAGGCTTAATTGCAGCCATAAAAGCAAAATATCCCAAACCTAAACCGTAAGTCAACACATTGCCGTGCGCAGCAGCTACAGCAGGTTTTGTAGTATTTGTTTCATTAGGCATAAGAGTCATCCACTCGCGATTGTTTTCAATCACAGCAGGATATGGGTATTCTGTATCAAAAAAACCTATCTTCGGCAAGATTTTGCCATCGGCAAATATTACAGGATCGTCATATACAAAAGCCTCGTAAGCCTTGCATACTCTTGTTTCAAATGACCAATTACCGTTTTCACCCTTCGGGAACTTGATCATATTATAATATGGATCATCCATAAAAGGCTTAATCTCAAGTTTTTTGAAACAAGGTAAGAAATGGGTACGAAAGAATTGCTTATCAGCGGGATTATCATAAATATCAAGTCCACAAGCCGCTGCAGCTAAATTGGCGAAAGCAAATTCCTCGCCTTCTGCATTCCCGCAAGTGATTTCATCAATCATCTCTTTGTCGATGTAATCAGGGGCAAGATTTAGATATATACTCAAAATTTTGAATAATCGCTGATTTGATTTTTCGTTGTAAGTTTCGTTTTTACTTAAAAGTGACATATTATTGTTGTTTAGTTTTTCTTCAGCATTTTTACGATAGGTTTTTGAATACTCATCGCAATCGAGTATATGATCAAACCGGAAACAAGTCCGCAAGCGATTCCTGCGGATACCTCAAACATCATAAGACAAGATTCCCAAGCAAGCAAATACTGATCTGCGAGAAGATTACTGAAGGTTTGATAAAGATATTTTCCGGGCACAAGAATAATCTGCGCCGGAATCAAAAAGATAGTTGTCGGAGCTTTAAACAGCTTTGCAGAAATAGCACAACCAATATAAATTATTGTCGCGCCAAAAAAATTCGCTGCAAATTCCGGTAATCCGAAATCCAATGATACAAGGTAAATTCCCGTACCAATGATCCCAACGACCAATGAGGGCATAAGCGACCTAAGTGATGCACGAGCCATAAGTGAATAACCGCCAATTGCAAATACGGCTGCAATAAGCATAAATGCGATACGTTCCATTATGCGCCTCCTTAAACCAACCAAAGTGCAGCTGCGTATCCGATAGCAATAAAAATTGCTACGACGAGACACTGAAGTGCACGCATCATACCGGATATCAGATTTCCGTTAAACATATCGTAAACGGCGGTACCAAGAGCAAGTCCCGGAATAAGCATCATTATTGTACCTATGAGCACACTATCAAGATTCTGTGCAAAGCCAATATTAACTGATAATTCAGAAAGAGCCCCTGCAACGAACGATCTTATTATTACCTGCAAATTACCCTTGTTAAACGGAAGGTCGATGCGCGATACCAAAGCAACGATCAACGCGATCAAACCTGCAGCAATGCCGTCAAGCCATCCACCGCCGAAAAACAAAGTAAAGCCAAATACAACAAAAACCTGGCCGATAACTTGTACTACCTCAGGGTACGGCTTGCTTCTCTTGTATCTTTCAATTTTCTCACGCGCTTCTGAGATCGGAATTCCATCCTGGCAAATCTCACGAGAGATATTATTTAGCATTTCAACGCGATAGAGATTCATTGCAGATGTTTTAACGTGGCGCATCTGTTCTGAATGCTCACCGTTTTTCATTCTTACAGAAGCAACGATGAGGGTAGTTATAGCGAACGACTCCACTCTTGCGGCGCCGTAAGCAAAGCAGATTCGCTCGATGGTATCCTCTACTCTTGAAACCTCAGCACCATTTTTTAATAGATGTTCGCCAATATCAAGAGCGGTGCAAAGAACTATGTCGGCATAGTTCTCTGCCATCGACTCGTCAAAATCAAATTTAATTGAAGAATTGTGCAAAACTGATCACCTCAAACAGCGTCACTGCTATAAAGATAGATTGGCAAAGGAAGCCAGATCTTAGCGTGGACCGGGAGACTCTCGCGGAGAGGGCATACAGGTGCAAACAGGAGATTCATAGCCTCGAGATGCTCAAGCTCAACTGCGGGCTCATCATCGGTGTAATCAACAGAGATGTTACCGCCGAAAACAGTAATTCTAATATTTTCTCTGCGGCTTCTGCCATTGATACCAAGAACAAGAACTCCATCCGGAAGGTCGGTATATGTAGCCTTGAGTTTAATAAACGCCTCAATGACTGTCTTATAATTCAAAACAGAGAAAGATTTCGCTGTTTCCACCGAATAGGACTCACAAAGGCAGTAGAGATCATTAATGTAATCCCGTAGGAATATAGGCAGCTTTACATGCATAGAAGAGGCTCCGAGATAATCGTAAAGCGCACAAATGAATTCTCTAATATCCTGACCTTCGCTAGCCAGCAGCTCATTTATGTCGCTTCCCTTTCCAACCGCATATCCGACAAATTCACCGTTCTCAAAAGCAACGTAAGCCTTCTGATGCCAAGATGAAATGATTTCAAAATACTTGTCTACTTCACGAATTGCATAAAAAGGATGCGATTCGGAAAGCTCTTTGATTTTATAAACAGTCTCAACATCTCCAGCCTTCAAAGTTTTGAAAGTGAGCGTATGCTTCCTGTCTTTACCGTACGTATGTCTGAAGTTATCGCTGTTGAAAGACATAGAAACAGCTTGACCTAATTTATCATAAGAAAAGAAATTATATCTCTGTCTTCTTCCGCCAAGTACCGAAAGAGCAACGCCTTCCTTTTCCATATCGTCGAGAGCCATATTCATCAGTTTCTTCATATAACCTTTTCCGCGAGCATACGGGTGAACGGCAACGTTTCCAATTCCACGTGTCTTCACGAGATTCCCGCAAACAGAAATATCGTGATCAAAAGCGCCGATTGCTGATTTCAGTTTTCCGTCTTCAACGGCAACGTAAGACGATACCGCGGGCTCGTATTCATATTTATACAACTTGGGCAGCAATTTTTTGAAATCACTTGAATCACCATTAAATCCAAAGACGTAATTGATAAAATCCATATAGTCATCGAACATTTCGGCAGTTCCTCTGCCGTAGTAAATACCGTTGTTAGACATCAATAACTCCATTCCGCCACTCAGGCTGATTATTTTATAATTGAACAACCACAATCAGTGGTTTCGCATACACAAGTGAAGCAATCGGAAAAATAATTTCCGACAGCGTCAGCTAATTTTTGTGCCTCGAACAAATCATTGGTTATGCCGAACACTGCAGTTCCGCTACCGGATAGCAAAGCACTGCATCCCCGACTTTGAAGCCAGGTAATTATTTGCAATGAATTAACACAAACGTGCTCCAGTACTTCTTCAAAGCGGTTATAAAGAAGCGATCTTATATCACCACAATTTGTCGATCTCAAAGATTCAACAAGATTTCCGGAATCCATAGCTTTGTGATTAATAAAATCATTATGAATTGAATCAAGGCAACTATAAGCAGCAGGAGTTGATATTCCCGATTTTGGCTTTACGATTATTAGAGGTAACCTTGGCGACACAAATCGTTCAACCGAATCGGTTCCGATTCCAATCAGTCTTTGTGTTCCGCCTTCAATGCAAAACGGTATATCAGCACCGTTCTTTGAAGCAATTTCCGTGAGCTGTTCATTTGAAAGAGGATTTCCGCACAAATGATTCAAGCCAACTAAAACAGCAGCACCATCTGCACTGCCACCGCCCATGCCGGCCTGTGAGGGAATATTCTTAGTAATATCAATGCTCACTCCGCATTTTATACCGGAAGTATATAAATAATCACGCGCTACCTTATAAGCAATATTTCTCTCATCCATAGGAATAACCGGATCCGAACAAGTAATTTTTATACCCGATCTTTCTTGCAAGATATCAATTTTCAAGCAATCAGAAAGCGATACAGATTGCATAACGGTATCAACCGTGTGGTAGCCGTTTGATAATTTGCCTGTGATCTCCAGAAAGAGATTCACCTTTGCATTAGCAACTATTTCAAGCATAATTAATCTCCTTCCACAGTTATATAAATGATAACATAAAGTCGAAAATATTTCAAGTCTTTTTTTAAATTTTAATTTAATATTATCTATATAATTTTCAAATACCTTGACAAAGTTAAAACTATAAGGTATAATTAATATAATCTAACGGAGGCAAACAATGACTAATCATAATAACCAAAATGTAATGCGCGGCGGCATTTCCGTCGAAACACAACATATTTTTCCCATAATTAAGAAATGGCTTTACTCTGACAAAGACATCTTTCTCAGAGAAATCGTATCAAACGCTTCTGACGCAGCAATCAAGCTTAAAAGACTCAACTCTCTCGGCGAGATAGCTCTTTCTGCAGACGATACTTTGAAAATCACCGTGAAACTCGATAAAGACGAGGGAACAATAACCGTCACAGACAACGGAATCGGTATGACTGCAGATGAACTGCAGAAGTATATTTGCTCTATCGCTCTTTCGGGTGCACTTGATTTTATCGAAAAATACGAAGGTGGCGATTCCTCAAACGGTATCATCGGTCACTTTGGACTTGGATTCTATTCATCTTTTATGGTAAGCGACACAGTTGAAGTCGATACACTTTCATATACAGGAGGTAACGCAGTTCACTTCTCTTGCAACGAAAGCGGCGAATATGAGATTTCCGCTTCGGACCGAACGATGCGCGGAACATCAGTAATTATGCACATTTCCGAGGCAGAAAAAGAGTATCTCGAGTCGTCTAAACTGATTTCTGTACTCAATAAGTATTGCGCTTTTATGCCCATTGAGATTACATTCGAAGATGGCGAAAATGAAGCAATCAATATTAATGACACAGAACCTCTTTGGTGCAAAACCGCAAGTGATATCTCGGACGAAGAGTACAATGGCTTTTACCACAAGCTCTTTTCCGATTTTGATGAACCTCTTTTCAGCATTCATATCAATGCCGATTACCCCTTGAATTTCAAAGGCATTCTTTACTTTCCTCGCATCAAAAATGAAGCTCAGTCGCTTGAAGGCGAAGTAAAACTGTTCTATAACCAGGTTTTTGTCGCCGATAACATCAAGGAAGTTCTTCCGGATTATCTCCTGATGCTTCGAGGAGCCCTGGACTGTCCCGAGTTACCTTTGAACGTATCAAGAAGCTATCTCCAGGATAACGCATACGTCAAAAAGATCGGTCAGCATATCGTAAAGAAAGTTGCGGACAAGCTAAATTCTCTTATGAACAATGACCGTGAAAAATACGAGCAGGTTTACGACGATATTCGCGTATTTGTTGAATATGCTTGTCTGCGCGAAAAGAAATTCTATGATCGCATCAAGGACAGCTTGCTTCTCCGACTCGTTGGCGATAACAACGAACCTGCAAAATCCGTTACTATCGATGAATATCTTGCAAATGCTGCAGGAAAACAAGAAGGTAAAATTTACTACACAAATGACATCGGGCAACAAACACAGAGCATCTCTCTCCTCCGCAAGGAAGGTGTAGAGGTTGCTATTTTCGATCTTGTTATGGACTCGCAGTATCTTGCAGCACTTGAGCACTACCGCTCAGATGTCAAGTTTATCCGAGTTGATGCAGGTGTTACAGATATTATCAAGGAGGAATTTCCCGCCGACGCACCAGAGCTTACAGATAACGTGATCGAAATTATCAAGAAAGTCTCTTCGAATGATAATCTCACGGTCAGTATTGAATCCCTCAAAAACGAAGAAGTTCCTGCAATTCTCTCTGTTAGCGAAGAATCGAGAAGAATGCAGGATATGATGAAGCTCTACGCACTTGGCGGAGATAATGTTGGCGCCTTCCCGCTTGAATACACACTAACTTTGAATAGTTCCTCTCCTCTTTGCCAAAAGCTCATTTCTATGATAAATGAAAATTCACCTCAAAGGGAACTGTTTGCATCGTATATTTACAAGCTCGCACTGATCTCGCACAGAAAGCTTTCAGCAACCGAGCTTAGTGATTTTCTTGCAGATTGCTACAAAATTCTTGAACTTATATAAATTGAAAGGAACAAAAAATGAAAGAATTTACTTACACTACTAAAGGAACTTGCTCCAGAGCAATCGAAATTACCATTGATGACAACTCCATTATCACTTCTGTGAAATTCGTAGGCGGATGTAGCGGTAACACTCAGGGCGTTGCAGCGCTTGTTAAGGGGATGTCGGTTGAGGAAGCTATAAGCAGACTTGAAGGCATAAAATGCGGTCCCAGACCCACATCTTGCCCCGATCAGCTCGCTACCGCTCTCAAGGAAAACGCACTTTAATTCAAATTAAAATAAAAAAGAGCCTTATCGGCTCTTTTTATTTTTCAGGATCTGAGTAATAAATAATTTCCTCCGGCAACACCAAGCCAAGCTTTTCACGGGCAATGCGAATGATCATGCTTTTATCATTTTTCGGAGCTTGAATAAGATACTCCAATTCATCAAGGTGCTCCTGGGTCTTATCGATTTGCTGTTCTACGCTCTCGGTTTCTTTCAGTATATCACTATACTCCATCAAGGAATTAGCGGTAACGATCAAAAGCAAAATAATAACTATTATAGCTGCAATCTTAACAAATATCCCGGCTTTTGACATTGGTGAATCCTTGAAGAATTCTCTCTTTTTTACGTTAAATTGTTCATTCATTTATACTACCTCAAATATGTTCAAGCAAGCCCGTTTGCTTGACTTTATCCAAATCTTTATATCTGCTTCGGGTATACCTTTCGATAAGCAATCTCTGCATTCGCTTTCGAAATACATTTACTATACGAATCAAAACACGATAAATACATCGAGCTAATAACAAGGCAGGCGATAATAATAAGCAAACGGCATTATTAATAGCCCAAAGCACTAATCCAATAACAAGAAGCACTGTTCTTTTGAATATCAAAATGCCTAAAGCAAACCCAATCAAAAGTAAAGGAATACTTATAAAGCGAAAAACACCGCTATTGGTTAAAAATGACACTGAAAGTAACGCTGACGCAATGATTACTATTCCCTCAACATCTGATACAGTCTGCGGCTTTCCGGTGCAATACATAAACTCAGAAATGAAATTTTTAAGTTTTTTAATGCCGTAATGACGGTAAATTAAAGGAAGAGCAAGAATAGCTAAAAATACGCAGTGTATAACGGCTGAAATTACTCCGAATATAACACAATTAACAATGTAGCTGATAATCGCTTCATTCTCATAAAGTGTAATATTCATTCAGATCTCCGAAGCCATCTCTTTTTGATCGGTCTTTCAGAAATATAATTCAAACCATTTATAGTACCGCTGACTGTTGCCATACCGTTTTCGAGATCAAGCAAATCAATCGATAGCGACTCTCCGATCACCTCCAAATCTCCCAATGCGGTTGAAAACAGAACAGAAAGATCGTCAAAATTCAGTATCTGTTTTACACCATTCAGTTTGAGAGTCTTTCGCGATACCAAAGTAAGAGTATGCTCCATTGAGCTCCTATCGTATGTATTATTCAAAATATCACCTCACTTTAATAGTATATATTCAAGCGAAGTAATAATTATGTCAGTCTACGACTTCGTACAGATCGCCGGCAGAATCCTTACCTACTGTTTCCTTGATCTCTTTAACTCTTACAGTTAGAGAACGCTGGCCAAAGCGAACAGTGATCAAATCTCCGATCTTGACGTCATAGGAAGCTTTTGCAGGCTTACCGTTAACGGTTACAAGATCACCGTCGCAAGCATCGTTCGCTACAGTTCTTCTTTTAATAATTCTTGAAACCTTTAAATATTTATCAAGTCGCATATCATACCTCCTTAATTCTCGGATCGATGCTTGATACGATCCCAAATTGCATCAAGTTCCGCCATCGAGAGTGTTGTAATATCTTTATTCTCCGATATCACTTCTTCCTCAAGAACAGAGAACCTTCTGATAAACTTTTCACTTGCTCTTGTAAGAGATTCTTCAGCATCTATACCAAGTTTTCTTGCAAGACTGACAGCAGTAAACAGAAGATCTCCAAATTCTTCGTCGATGTCAGATTTTACTCCCGAAGCAATTGCTACCTTGAGCTCATTTGTTTCTTCTTCAAGCTTTACAAGAACCTCATCTGCGTCAGCAAAATCGAAGAAAGGCGCTCTTTTTCCGATCTTCTGTGCTCTCATCAGTGCCGGAAGCGCAGGAGGAACAGACTGAAGCTTGGAGGTAACGGTATTACGTTGCTTTTCCTCTGTTTTTATCTTTTCCCAATTATCAAGTACAACATCGGATGTTTCAGCAATTACACTACCAAAAACGTGAGGGTGGCGATGCACAAGTTTCGAGCAGATATCGTGGACTATATCACTCATATCGGCTCTTCCCTCTTCACGCTCAAGCTCAGCGTGAAAAACCACCTGCCACAAAAGATCTCCCAGCTCCTCGCGCATAAGGGCAGGATCATCTTTATCAATGGCCTCAATGACCTCATAAGTTTCTTCTATAATGTCTTTTCTGATGGACTTATGTGTTTGTTCTCTATCCCAAGGGCAACCGCCGTCAGCTCTCAGCAGCTTTGCCAACAAACATAAATCTTCAAAAGTATATTTCTCGCTTTTTGTGGCGAGATATTTAAATTCATTCATAGTTTTCATCCTATTCTTTGATTAATTTTATTTTCACCAGTATTGCGGCGATTTTTTGGCCAAAAGGTAATCCAATAATATCGGGAGCACGTACCGCCCCAATCAACATTGCCAATATCGCGTAAGAAATTACCGCCCAAGCAATCGAAATAAATAATGAAAATATATCGCTTGCGCTGATTTGCGCGATATAACGATACATTATCGCCGCAGACGTAACAGATATAAACGTTGCTATAAGCGACTTGACAATTTGGTTGAATTTTAGTCTATGCGGTGTATATACTATAACGAATATCAGATCTGCAAGAAATATCGTGAAAGTGCAAGCAATTGTGCTGATAGGTGCTCCCATAACTCCAAGATTTGAGCCGACCAAAAAATATTCGGCAATAATCTTTACCAATGCACCTATTGCCATAGAAATTATCGGAAACACCGGTCTCATATACGCCTGCAGAACAGCGTTCAAGACGGTTATCAAGCATGAAAATACTATTGCGACAGATAAAACAGTCAACAGAGGCGCAGCAAAGTTACAAGCCTCTTTTTCTCCCGGATAAAGAAGGAGTAAAATCTGCTTTGAAAACACTGCAAGGCCGGCTGAAGCAGGAATCGCCAGCATTGCGCACATTTTTACTGCAGAAGAAAAGAAACGCTCAGATGCCGCAGTATGTCCCGAAGTAACAGATGAAGTGAGTGACGGAATAAGTGAAATGGCCACCGGCGCTATCAAAGCAGGAGGAAGATTAAACAAAGGAATTGCGAGATTGGTGTAACTGCTATACAATGTAACTGCAGCATCATTTGACATACCGGCATCTATCAACCTGTTCGTAATCAAAGCAGTATCAGCCAAACCTGTTAAGCTTGTTATACAAGATGAAATGGTTATCGGGAACGCTATAAAAAACAAGTTTCGCGTAATCTTTGCGATTCTGTCAGTAGACTCGTCGTTGCAGCCACAATAATCTTTCGGTGATCTCTTATTGAAAATAATTAAGCGTAAAAGCAAAAACACTAGGGAAATGAGAACTCCGGCGGAAAGTCCGGTTACAGCAGCAGCTGCTGCCACGGACGGTTCTCCTGATTTATTAACGACAAACAAAGCAAAAGCAATACCCAAAAAGAGTTTACCAAGCGACTCCAATAACTGCGAAGCAGCGGTTGGGCCCATCATTTTAAACCCTTGAAAATACCCTCTGATCCCTCCGGAAAGACAGATAAATAAGAGAGTTGGGGAAATAGCTTTTACAGCAAGCGCAGCATCTCTTATGCCAATAAAATCCGAATAAGCATCGGCTCCAAAGTACAACACCGCTGTGCAAAGTGCGCCAAGTATAGCGAAGCATACCATCGCTACAGAAAACGTTTTAACTGCGTTTGATCTTTTTCCTTCGGTGATATTCTTGGAAACCAATATAGACAATGCCACAGGCAGTCCCGCTGCAGAAATCGAATTCAACAACATATAAATGTTATAAGCGGCAGAAAAGTATGCCATACCGTCGATTCCAACGATACCGATGATCGGAATTTTAAAAAACAATCCAATCACTTTGCAAATCAACGTTGATGCAGTGAGAAGAATAATGCTGTTTACCAATCCGCCACCACGCCCGGACTTTTGTTCTATGCCAGTATGCACGACTTCCTCCGAAAACAATTCTCTCTTATACTATATGCTTTTCCTTGATAATTATGAGTATTAAATAAATTCATGAAAAAGCGAATCCGGCGAAAGATATTCTTTGCTTATTGGAGTAAAATCAGAAATAGATTCAAGAAAATCCTGCGCTCTGTAATAGTACTCGCTGGTTTTCGGAACAAGCGGTAAAATTTCATCGAGATAAGGCTTAAGCATCCCGATTTCATAAGCCATAGTTGAATCTATTGATACTTTTGCCCTATGAAAATATGGATAAATATTATCATCCTCATTCTTCCTGACACTTTTCCAAAGCTCAAACGTAAATTCCGGCGAAGCTTCTCTACGGTAGAAATCACGAACTATTCTTCTAAACAAACGAAGATCCACGCACGGAAATATTCTGTTTCCCGATTGAAGATTCTTCATTACGTTGATATATACCGATGTAGTCGGATAAGCATTCAGTAAAGTGTAAACATTCGGATAAAAGACTTGAATACCTTCAAAAAGAAATATATCTCTATCATCTACCGGGATGAATCGAGGCTCGCCTCTTGTGCCTGACTTGAAATCGTAGGTCGGAACTTCAACGATATTCTCGTCATCATCAAAAATCTCACGAATAGTTAAAGCTAGTTCTTTAGTATCTATGGTATCGGGAGAATCAAAATCTATCTCGCCGTTACCCGAACGCTCCCTTAATACTTTTCTGTCGAAATAATAATCGTCTATTGATATAACATGAACACGCTTGCCGTGTTCTTCAAGAAGTGAAGTAAGAATTTTCGCCGTTGTCGTTTTTCCTGCACACGTAGGTCCGCAAAGAGCTATCGCTTTAACAGCTTGTCCATGAAACCTGCCGTGAGATACATGAAGATCGTCATAAATCTCTATAAGCTGAGAGTTAAATGCTGCATCTGAATCAAGAACACATTTTTTCGCTTGTTCTTGGGTTAAATATCTGTTAATTTGGATCATTTATTCCTCACAAACACTCGTTATTAATTTATCGGATTATCGATAAAGAATTTATCAATTCCTTCGATCATCTCGGAGCAACCGTCTTTCTGCAGATACTCATAAGGATACTTAGGATTGAAAATTCTCTTGATCACAGGTTTTTTAACGCCCGGGATGCCAAGATTTACAAGTTTTGTAACTGCACCTGCGCCTGCGGAAAGTATCGAATGTACTTCTTCCATCATATAAATATTATATCTGCCTTCATAGCCCGGTAAAGAGAAACCTACGTTCTCAAAGTTACCAACCGTATTTTTCTGTCGATACATATAATACGGGATATATCCGTTTTCACGGGATTTGATTTGAGCATAATCAACACATTTACCTGCATCTCCTCCGCGAAGCGAATATACGTTACTCTGACGCCACGCAGCCGATCGCTTGACGCAGAAAGTATGTACAGTAATATTCTCAGGTTGCAGCGCCATAATACCATCCATAGAAGCTGAGAACCTCTGGAAAGTGTCTCCGGGCAAGCCTGCTATAAGGTCTGTATTGATAGCTTCTATGCCAACCTCACGAGCCGCGTTATAGGCACGGTAAAAGTCTTCGACCGTATGAGAGCGACCGATTCCTTGAAGAACTTCTTCACAAAGAGTCTGAGGATTTACACTGATTCTGCCAACGCCATATTCTTTAATGACCTGAAGCTTTTCTTTTGTGATTGTATCGGGTCTTCCAGATTCACAAGTAAATTCCTCAATATTTCTACCAGCAATTCCCTCAGCCAAAACGTCAAGAAGTTTCCTGAGCTGATCAGGTTCGAGAATAGAGGGCGTTCCACCGCCAATATAAACAGTTTTGATATTCAAGCCGTGTCTGTCAATTGCATCAAACAGTGCTTTAAGATCCAACACTAATCTATCGATATACTCCGGAATAAGCGAAAGCAGCTTCTCTGAAGTATAGCAAACAAAAGAGCAATACTGGCACCTCGTAGGGCAAAAAGGTATTGATACGTAAATACTGCAATCAGACGGCGAAGGTGTTCCGATGATTTTCTGTTCATGCAAAGCTACCTCTGTTGCCAAATTTGCTTTTTTTGCATAAAGCAGATAATCAGACATCAGCTGTCTCTTTACTCTTGTCTTGCTCATTCCCATAGCAAGCATTTCAGTTGCAACCTTTGTGGGACGCACTCCGGTTAAAACACCCCAAGTAGGGCGATATTCAAGTAATTTTCCAAGAGCACCAGCTACCGAAGCACCAACTGCGATCTTTTTGCATCGTTCATCAGTTAGATCGGGACGAATAACGGCCTCTTTCTCGCACTCTGCACTATTAGAACCGAGCTTAACGAATGTATTAACCGAATAACCATTTTCAGTTTTATTGACAGATACAGTCAGCTCCGGTACATCATCTCCGGGTTCTTCGTCGTCCGGAAACGTTGAACCGGGAAAAAATATCATACACAGAGTCTGAACATAGTATCTGTTGATATCGCCTTGAATATGCAATATCATATCGAACCTCCCGATCTTGGCGCACGCAGCGCCGCACTGTCAAGAATAAGTGTCACCGGACCATCATTACATATATCAACTTTCATATCTGCGCCAAAAATACCTGTACCGACATGTGGCACGTTTTCCTTGAGTTTTTCAACAAAATAATCGTACATTTCAGAAGCTACCGCAGGCTTTTCCGCACCCATAAAATCAGGACGATTGCCTCTTCTGCAATTTCCTAAAAGTGTAAAATTAGATATTGCCAGAACCTCTCCTCCAATATCAGAGAGCGAACGATTCATCTTTCCTTCTTCGTCGCAAAATATACGTAATGAGGGGATTTTCTTTATAATGGCATCAGCATCTTCTTTTGTATCACCAGCGGCAACACCCAAAAGAAGAAGTAAGCCTTGTGAGCACTTGCCAACACTTGCGCCGTCGACAGTTACTTCAGCGCTTAAAACTCTTTGAATAACTGCAATCATTTATGAAAAACCTCTTGAAACATTTTTAATATCTTTCAATGAATTCAATCTTGAAACAATTGAATTATAATGGTCGATATTCTTACATCCAACCTTAACGTCAATTATGATCGTATTATCAGCTCTGGTCTGAGAATTGATCTGTAATATCGAAACTCTCATATCAGCAAGAGTGCTTGTGATATTCGCAATGAGCGAAATTGTATTATCTGCAATAATACGAACAAGCGCCTCATATACGCTTCCACCTTGCTCACCTACAGCACTCTGTTCCCATTCAACAGGCAGCCATCTGTTAGCGTGTTCAAGATCACGCATACCTTGCTTTACGTTCGGGCAGTCACGTTTGTGAACGGATATTCCGTATCCTTTGGTAATAAATCCAATAATATCATCACCGGGTAAGGGATTACAGCATTTTGCAAATTTAACAGAGCACCCAACCTCACCGTCAACCACAACGCCACTGTTATTCTTGACGTTTCTCGGCTTCTTGGATACCTGAACTTGAGATACGTCAGTTACGGCTATCTCCGGTTCTTCAGGCTTTACAACGCGCTCAAACTCATCACGAAGCTTTAGTGCGATCTTTGAAATAGCAAGACCACCATAACCGAGTGTGTTGTAAAGGTCCTCAACGTTCATAAATCCAGTTCTTGAACCAACGGCCGAACAAACCTCAACGAACTGCGCCTCGGTATAACTTCTTCCAAAACGCTTGAATTCAGCTTCGAGCGCGGCACGACCTACCAGAATATTATCTGCGCGCTTCTCTTTCTTAAACCAAGCACGGATCTTGGTTCTTGCCTCACTCGTCTTAACGATCTTTAACCAATCTCGGCTCGGACCCTTAGACGCCGATGACGTGATGATCTCAACGATTTCACCGTTCTGAGGGACACGATCAATCGGTACGATCATACCGTTTATCTTCGCCCCGGTCATTTTGTTACCTACAGCAGAGTGAATTGCATATGCAAAGTCGATAACTGTAGAACCATAAGGCAAAGCAATTACGTCGCCTTTGGGGGTAAAGACGTAAGTTTCATCGTGGAACACGTCGGTTTTGAGCGCCTGCATAAACTCATCGGGATCTCGCGCTTCATCCTCTGTCTCGATAAGTCTTGCGATCCATTCAAGCTTCTTATCAAGATCCATTCCGGACTTTTCACCGCTCTTGTACTTCCAATGGGCTGCTACACCGTATTCAGCGATCTGATGCATTTCGCGGGTTCTGATCTGAACCTCAAAAGGAATACCGTCACGACCGATTACAGTTGTATGGAGAGAGCGGTACATATTGGGCTTAGGAGTAGAAATATAGTCTTTGAATCTACCGGGAATTGAATTAAACTTCTCGTGAATGATTCCAAGCACAGTATAACACTCAAGCTCAGTATTAACGATAATTCTTAGAGCATAGAAGTCATATATCTCATCAAAACTCTTGTTTTGGGTATACATCTTCTTATAGATACTGTATACTGTCTTGATTCTTCCCTCAAGACGATAGTCAATAGCATATTCTTTTAGCTTTTCCGATACAAGAGATCTGATGTTTCCGATAAAATCCTGATTCTGACCGTATTTTCTCTCAATATCACTCTTTACTTCTTCATATCCGATTGGATCAAGATAATAGAGTCCGAGGTTCTCGAGCTCTTGCTTTACACGCTGCATACCAAGCCTATGAGCAAGAGGAGCAAATACCTGCATAGTCTCAAGCGCTGTAACTCTCTGCTTCTTTTCCGGCTTAGCATTCAATGTACGCATATTATGCAATCTGTCGCAAAGCTTAATGAAAATTACTCTGATATCCTTTGACATAGCAAGAAGCATTTTTCGCAAATTTTCTATGTGTGCTTCTTCCTTATCTTCAATCTCAAGAGTAACCATTTTTGTCAAACCGTCAACAATTATTGCCACAGACTGACCAAACAATTTTTCAATCTCAGCAAGATTGGTTTTATCCGCGCAATCTTCAACCGTGTCATGAAGAAGCGCAGCGCATATAGAATCGCTGTCAAGCTCAAGCCCGGCAACTATTTCGGCAACAGCAAGAGGATGGGAGATATAAGGCTCACCGCTTGCTCTGAACTGTCCATCGTGTAGCGCAAAGGCATAATTATACGCTTGCTGGATCTTATCTATGTTATAGTTTTTTCCCGTACCTGCAAGAATTCCAAGCAGGCGATCAATCCCGGAACCGGATTGAATGATCTCATTTCTGTTCTCCATGGAACAACTCCTTAAATTGTGATCTGCTTTCTCAATTTAGCCAGTAAAGCGGAATCTTCAAGATTTACTTTTTCAGCAGATCCACGCGAAATAACACAAATATCCTCCGGTAACTGCCATCTATCGCCGCTCGCATCCGCTACGAGCGGCAAATATTCTACACGAAAGATATCGAGTTCGTTGAATATCTCAAGCATCAAACGATATTTGACAAAATTCGGAGCATCATTTGGGTCAAAAGTGTCAGCAAAAAGTTTTAATGCGCTTGAATCGGCAATGCTTAACCTTTTATCCTGCAAACGAGACAAAATAAGTCTGTATAATGACACAAAATCTTTTCTCTCTGGCAGATAATTATCATCCGTACTGAAAGAGCCTCCGCTCAACACGTTAGCAAGCGCGTCTCTGCAAGACCTGCGCGAGTTGTAAACTTCTTCAGCATATCGCATATCGGTTATGATCAGTTGAAGTTCTGTATTACCGTTAAAATGATTTATTCCGACAGTAAATAAGATGTCAACACGATCACCGATCTTAAAACTGTTTTGTGATTCAGCAACACCAAACCAAAGACCGGTAAATTTCTTTCCATCTTTTTCATAAGTGAGCTTAAGATGTTTACCGGCTCCAATACCTCGCAGTGAAGTTATTGTCACATCATTCATTATGAAAGACGGAACCGGATTATGATGTCCACATGGCTCAATAACCGAAGACAATTCATTTGCAAGATCCAAAGTGATCTCATCAGCAGATACGATTCTGTCTGCCTCAATAACCTGAACGTTATCAAGACTATTTAATATAGGTCTTGCATAATCATTGAGTTTCTCACGAAAAGCATCGAGGTTTCCTCTTCTGACAGAAAGCCCTGCGGCAAGTTCGTGACCGCCATACTTTTCAAGAAGCTCTTCACATTCAGACAAAGCAGTCACAAGATTAAAACCCTTAACGCTTCTGCCGGAACCTTTTCCAATATCAAACGGAGATTCATCAGAAAGCAGAGGCACGCTACCTTCAAAAGTAATCAGAATCGAAGGCAAGCCAAAGCGTTCGGTAATTCTTGAGGCAACAATACCAATTATTCCTTGTTGCCAATTATCATCGGCAAGTACAATTACGCCGCCATTTTTTAAATGAACTTCCCACTCTTCATCAATCTTCTCAAGAGCAGCATCAACAATCTTGTTTTCTTCACTTTGACGAAGTCTGTTTGTTTCACAAAGCTCAATTGCAATATTGGTTGCAGTCTCTTTATCTTCCGCAAGCAAAAGCTCGACCGCTACTGCAGCGTTGCCCATTCTTCCGGCAGCGTTTAAGCGTGGCGCAATAGTGAAGCCAATAAACGTCGATGTTATATCCTTTTTCTGCGCTGAGTACGATGCCTTGCCCGTTGCAGATTCTATCAGCGCCGAAATACCGAGACGAGGCTTCGCTTCTATGATCTTCAGACCCATATATACGATCATTCGGTTTTCGTCAACTATAGGCATAACATCCGCAACAGTTCCTATTGCAACAAGATCACCGTACTCGAGAAGCATCTTTCTTTGCGCCTCATATTCGTTCATCCCGGTAATCGAAATTCTTGCCATTTCGATGGCGCAAATCAACTTAAATGCAACACCTACGCCCGCAAGCTCCTTAAAAGGATAATTGCAGTCAGGTCTATGCGGATTGATGACTGCTACAGCATCAGGAAGCTCAGGGCGGCATTCGTGGTGATCGGTAATGATCATATCGATGCCAAGGCTTTTCGCATACTCGACCTCATCAATAGCGGTAACGCCTGTATCGACTGTAACTATCAAAGTTACGCCGCGGTTATATAGCTTATTTATTGCGCTTTTATTTACACCGTATCCCTCGTCATTACGGCTTGGTATGTAGTAACCTACACGCAAACCGAGCGACGTAAGATAAAGATACATCATTGATACGGAAGTAACGCCGTCAACATCATAATCGCCGTAAATTGCGATCACATCGTCTTTGCTCTTTACAGCACGCAAAATACGTTCAACAGCTTTATCCATATCGTTGAGAAGGCGTGGATCTCTTTCGGGACAAAAGTCACGATTGACAAAGGAATCGATTGCTTCTTCTCCGCTCCCACATCTCGCACATATCAGCTCAGCGCAAGTTCTGGAAAATTTATATTTTTTTATGATCATATCAACAGTACTCTCCGAAACGACTGTGTTTCGGAGAGACCATTGTTTTTTTACTTCTTTTAAATCCATGTTAATTTTGATATAATTTTATATTCATAGCGATGCTTCGATAATTTATAAGAATAAGCAGCGGTGCTGATCATTGATACTGCCAATACGGCAAGAGCTATTCTTCCGCTTAACTGATCGTTTGAGGTGATCGCATTTAAGATAACGTAAGTTGCAACCATAAGAACTATAGGCAAAATAATCATCATTAACGTAGTAATCGCATTTTTCATCGTATTTCGCGAGTATTCCACAATATCCCCAACTTTAACATTGAGATTATTTGAAGATATGTGACGTTCTGAGGTATCTTGTGATCTATTTTTACAAGAAAGGCAATCAACGTTCATTCCTCTGTCAATGCACTCGAAACAACAAGTATTCTTAATCTCTTCTATGGTAGCGCCGTTACCGTCAGCGGCGACGACTATTCCCTTTTTAATCATAAAAACCTCCGCAAGTCAATTAGCAAATCTTTTCATAATGAGCAATGCAGTTTTTATTCCATCAACCGCAGCACTAGTTATACCGCCCGCATACCCCGCGCCTTCTCCGCATGGATATATCGACGAATGCCCGATCGCAACACCCGATTCATTACGTAAAATACGTATGGGAGAGGATGTACGGCTTTCTACTGCAGTCAATATTGCGTGCGGCGAATCAAAGCCTTGAAGTTTTCTGCCAAACGAAGTAAAACCTCTCCTCAACTCGCTATTTACAAATTCAGGAAAAACAGCAGATATATCGGTTACTGCGGTCATCGCTCTTGTATACGACGGTTTTACGACCGAGGGCTCACGTAATCCAATATTCTTGGAATCCAAATAATCACCCAAGCACTCGATAGGAGCAGCATAATCTCCGCCACCAAACATGAAAGCTCTGCGTTCCAAATTCCTTTGGAATTCGATCGCACCCATAGGTGTGCCATCATAATCTTCGGGACGAACGCTTACAGCGACTGCAGCGTTTGAGTTTTCAAGGTCACGCGCGTGTCTGCTCATACCATTGACAACAACGCCGCCCTCTTCGGATGCAGCCGCAATGACCTCGCCTCCGGGGCACATGCAGAAAGTATATACCCCTCTGCCGCTTGTGGTATCAGAAAGTGCATATTCGGCTGCACCTAACAATGGATCCCCGGCAGCATCACCGTATAAAGCTTTTTCAATATCTTTGCGTAAATGTTCAACACGAACACCGACAGAAAAGGGTTTGGCAATAAGCGAATAATTATTCTCATTCAAGAATCTATAAGTATCTCGTGCGCTGTGTCCGATAGCAAGAACAATCGAACTGCCAACCATATCTCCCTTGGAGGTATTAGCCGTAACACTTCCATCAGAATGCTCAACAAATGAATCAAGGCGACAATTATATATCACTTCTCCCCCACATTCGCCTATTCTTGAGAGAACTTTTGATACAATTCCCTGCAACAAGTCGGTTCCGATATGGGGTTTGGCTTTATACGTGATCTCCTTGGGCGCACCAAAATCGCAAAGTCGATCAAAAACATATAAGCACAACGGATCGTTAATTCGGGTGACAAGCTTTCCGTCAGAAAAAGTTCCCGCTCCACCGGCACCAAACATAACGTTTGATTCACAATTCAAAGATTTACCCGAGAAAAAGTCATTGACCACGCTAACACGCTTTGAAATACTATCTCCTCGCTCAATCAATATCGGTCTATAACCGTGCTCGGCCAACAATAATGCGCAAAACATTCCCGCAGGGCCGCTGCCGACAACTATAGGGCGATATGAGCTTTTTTCTTCGCCGTATTCAACGTGTATGGAATTATTTGACCATAAGCGGAATCCTTCCTTAGCAAGAGAACCCTCATCAACATACACAGGCTCGTCAAATCTTACTGAGACAGTATACACAAATCTAATATCTTCCTTCTTGCGAGCATCCGTAGAGCGTTTGTGTATCGAAAAACCTGCATCGTCAATACTTTTTTTGAGAATTCTCGAAAGCTTTCTCTTTACAACTGAATATGCTTCATGGTAATCTGTTTTATACGGTAGCGCAATCGGCGAAGATATCAAACCATCAATTCTAATTTTTGTTCGATTCATAATCAATATAAAGGTGTCTCGGTAGTCTCTTCAGAAGTAACAGGCTCGGTTACGGGTTCCGTGTTCACCGTGATTTCTTCTGTATTCTGGGTCTGAGATTTAAGTTCAGCAACAATTCTGATTTTTGACGGAGCATCTAAAATTTCAACTCCGGTAGGAAGCAAAAGACTTGGAAAATCCATTGAGAGGACTAAGTTTTCAGAGCCGTCAAGAGCATATACGGATATAGCATCAAGATCATTGAGGACCTTCGGATCTCCTTTAACCTTGATAGTTGCGGGGTTGACTGTAACAGACGAATACTTTGATTGATCAACACCCGGTATATAGCCACACACAAGTTTGATGTTCTTCTCCATTGTTACAGGTACAGTAACCGTAACGCTTGTTGCATCCATGGTTAAATACGTTGTATCTATCGCGTTACCGGTTTTATCAACAAGCAATATCTCGGTTCTAATGACGCTGCTTGTCATTACCGTTCCAAGATTAATAAATGCTTTCGCTGACTTAACTCTGCCAAGAACATTCGACGGTCCCTTTACCAAGACTTTTGAAATATCAGCGGTGGGAGTGCCCATTTCGTAGATATTATCCATGCTATATTCGGTTACTTCGATATCGATATCGAATTCGCATTCTATATTTTCGTCAATCGAAATTGTTACGGTTTCAGGATATTTAGATACAAGAGAAACCGTGTCCGGCAGATCTATTGCCACTTCGAGTCGATGCTTACCGCTTTCGCTCAATTTGCTAACGTCAATATAAGCATAAAAATCATTCTCTGTTAACTTAGATATGTCCGATCTAAGGCCCTTAACAGTAACACTGACTTTGCTCTCTTCAAGATTGACAATCGACATGTTAGTTGCATCTTGCAACTCTTGCCAACCGTCAACATCGATATTGATCAATGAAAAAGTCTTTTCAAAATCTTGTGTAGTAATATTAACAACATAGATCCAAATTCCCAAAGCAAGCAAGAAGCAGAATATTCTGGAGAAAAACCAACGGGTCGGAAGAGGCGCTTTTTCGCTTGCTGCAGGAGCATTGCCTGAATATGAGTTTTGTGCGTTATTCATCACTGCGTTCCTCCTTCTTGGCTTTCTTGAATGTACGTTTCTTTATTCTCTTCTTTACGCCCAATTCAACCATAGCACGCTTTGGCAAATCAGACGGCAAAATATACTTTAAGATTTCCGACTTTAAAGTTTCTGCATTAAATCCTCTTGAAAGTTCACCGTCGGACGCTACAGAAATCGTACCTGTTTCTTCAGAAATAACGATAATGATAGCATCACTTACCTCGGACAACCCCAAAGCGGCTCGGTGACGCGTGCCAAGGTCTTTATTTACATCTGCATTGGAAAGAGGCAGATAGCAACCTGCTGCATAAACGCGCTTGTCTCTGATAATCATCGCTCCATCATGCATAGGAGCCTTATCGAAGAATATATTCCTGATAAGCAAAGCGGACATATCTGCATTAAGAATAACTCCATGCGACAAATGCTCACCAAGCTTTGTGGACCGTTCGATAACAATAAGCGCACCTGTTTTTGTTTTAGAAAGCGAATCCGAGGCTTCTGCAATAACTTCTGCAACGTTTACTATTGCTTTTGCATCGCTTTCAGAGATTCCCCTGAAATCAGAAATTTTAGTAGAACCGAATCGTTCAAGGGCGGCACGAAGGTCGGACTGAAAGATGACGATTATAGCAATCATACCGACTTGGAAGAAGTTTTCGAGTATGAAATTAAGCGCACGCATATCGAAAATTACACTAAAGAGCAAAATACCGGTCAGTATAAGTACTCCGCGTGCCAAACGCACAGCACGACGCTGGCGAATGAATTTGTAAACGTAGAACAATATAATTGACAGAATGACTATGTCAATAAAATCAACAAATTTCATTTCAGCAATAACGCCGATGACGTATCGGTTGATCAAATCAACAAATATATTCCAATACTCAAGAATTCGTTCCCACATAGCAAGCTCCGTTGAAAAGTAATATGTATATATATTTTATCACATATATAACAATATTTCAATAGTAAAAATAAGAAAAAATTATTTTTATTTTATTTGAACATTTAATACGAGTCATATTCACAGAAAGTTCATACATCTTTCTTTCTAATATGCTATAATTATTGCAATAAGTTTACTGATTCCTAAAGGAGACAGATGATGATTTTTTCTATAAATATTCCGGTCAAGATCATTTCAGGACGCGGATGCTTACTTGCTAATCAGCAAGAGCTTCTTCTTGGCAAACGAGCTATGATCGTTACCGGAAATGCCGGTGCAAAATCAAGTGGGGCTCTTGCAGACGTTTGCAAAGTTCTCGATGATAACAAAATTACTTATTCGGTTGTTTCTGCAATACCTGCCAATCCGCCGCTGCTTGAAGCTTACAATACAGGCAAACAGGCCGCTGATTTCAATGCTGATTTCATTATCGGAATCGGTGGAGGGTCAGCCATGGATGCTGCCAAAGCTGTAGCGGCATTTGCTGCCAATCCCGATATATCCCCGGAGGATATCTTCGTCTCAAGTAATCTCGTAAAAGGTGCGCTCCCAATAGTTCTCGTTCCTACAACGGCAGGAACGGGAAGTGAGGCAAATCCTTATTCGGTTCTCTCGCTCCCCGACGGCGAAAGAAAGAAAACATATTCATCCCCTTTCTCCTGGGCGAAGGTGGCGTTTCTTGATCCTGCATACACAGAATCTTTGAATTATTCCTCAACGGTCAGCACAGCGCTTGATGCTTTTGCTCACGCAATGGAATCATATCTTTCGCCCAAAGCAAATGCACTCTCAATGATGCTTGCGGAGTACGCCGCAAAAAACATCTGGGACGTTTTAACACAGATGCCTGACGAATTTACCGAGGAACACAGAGATATGCTTTGCTATGCCTCGTGTGCCGCAGGAGCGGCAATAAGCATCACAGGCACCGGTTTCCCTCATCCTCTCGGTTACAGTCTCACGATGCTTGCCGGCATTCCGCACGGTCGCGCTTGCGCAGTCTTCCATGGCGACTATATTGAATACAATATGCGCGCTGAGATGGGCGAAAAGCGTCTCACCGATCTTGCGTCCGCACTTGGAACCAAGCCGAGGCTTATGGCAGAATTTCTTCCGGGTCTTGCAGATGTAGATTTGACTTTAAGCGAGGAAGAGATCGTAAACTACGTAGAACTTATCAAGGGCGCAAAGAATTATACAAACAGCCCTTATGTATTAAACGAAGAGGAAATGCTCGATATTTACAGAAAGCATTTTGCTCGGAAAAGAGGTAAATAATGCTCGAACAGCTCAAAAAAGAAGTATACCGCGCCAATATGATGCTGGTTGAAAGGAATCTTGTTATCAATACCTGGGGAAACGTAAGCGGAATTGACAGAGAATCCGGACTTGTTGTAATTAAACCTTCCGGCGTTGAATACGCGGATCTTTCACCCATAGATCTCCCCGTGCTCGATCTTGACGGAAACGTTGTTGAAGGAAACTACAAGCCTTCGTCCGATACCGCTACTCATCTCGCTCTCTACCGTGCCTTCCCGGAGATAGGCGGAATCACACACACACATTCACTTTACGCAACTTCATTTGCTCAAGCAGGAAGAGGAATTAAAGCGTATGGAACAACTCATGCGGATTATTTTCCGGGCATCATTCCCTGCTCCAGGAAAATGACTCCCGGTGAGATCGGAAGTGAATATGAACTCAACACCGGCAACGTGATTATTGAAACCATATCCGAAATCGGTGCGGACAAGGTCCATGCATGTCTTGTTTATTCTCACGGTCCCTTCACTTGGGGTAAGAACGCCATTGAATCGGTAGACACCGCGGTTGTACTTGAGGTCGTTGCTCAGATGGCATTCAATACCGAGCTGTTGCAGACCGCGGTAAACTCCAACGGTGGAATCCCTATGCAGCAGGATCTTCTCCTCAAGCATTTTAACCGTAAACACGGTCCCAACGCAACCTACGGACAGAACTGAATACAAAAAGCGAGTCTCATTTGACTCGCTTTTTGTTAAAGCAGAGGCGCCATAAGCCTCATTATGCTGTTCACAAACCTCATAACGACGTTTGTTTTGCAGTCTTCTTCGCAAATTTCCGTACATTCTTCAAGGGTTGCAAGAAAGTCTTCTTTTGCCTCTGAAACAGCTTTGCTTCCGTAAAGCAGGGTTCCGCACTCGAAATGCAGATACAAGCTTCTGAAATCAAGATTTACAGTGCCGACACTTGCCACCTCGTCATCACTTACGAACATCTTTGAATGCATAAATCCTGGCGTGTATTCGTATATTCTTACCCCGCCTTTGATCAAGTCTGAATAATAGGATCGTGTGGTAATATGTACCATCTTCTTATCCCATTTATGCGGCGTAATTATCCTTACATCAACTCCGCTCTTCGCAGCAAGGGTAAGGGAGTTGAGCATACTGTCATCAATGATCAAGTATGGTGTGCAAATATACAGATAATTTTTGGCGCCGTGAATCAAACGCATATAGATGTGTTCGCTGATGTGATGAGTATCCAATGGGCTGTCACAATACGGCTGCACGTATCCGTCACTATTAGTGCTATCTTTCATTTGAGGCTTGTAGATATTTATATCTTCGTCTGCACTTTCGGAATCCGGTGCCGTCAACATCCACATTTTCAAGAAGAACGCTGTAAGCGGCCACGCTCCGTCACCCGTCAGTCTGACAGCCGAATCCTTCCATTTGCCGTATTTTTCAACTTCGTTGATATACTCATCCGCAAGGTTAATTCCACCTGTAAAAGCGATCTTTCCGTCAACAGAGCATATTTTTCTGTGGTCTCGGTTATTTTGCAATCCGGTCAGAAGAGGTCTGAATCTGTTGAAAGCACGGCACTCGATTCCTTTTTTAGCCATCAATTCGGGATAGTTTTTAGGCAACAAGAAAATACAGCCAAAATCATCGTATAAAATCCGAACCTTGACGCCTGCTGCAGCCTTCTCTTCGAGAATACGAAGAACTGAGTCCCACATTTTTCCTTCGCCAATTATGAAGTACTCAAGAAAAATGTATTTTTCAGCGCTTTGCAAAGCAGAAAGCAGATCGGGATAAAAATCCTCGCCTGTTGGATAATACTTGGTATCGGTAGAACCGCATATCGGAAAACCTGCAGAATCGGACAGATATCCGATCAGCGTTTTCTGCGCAGGAAAATTGCTGACCGCTGACGTGACCAATTCTTTGCTTCCGTCGGAAATAATTGTAGTCTTTTCCTCAATTTGGGTCATATACGGCTCCATAAGCTTCATAGATCCTTGAATAGAAAAGACAAGATAAAGCAATCCGCCAAAAACGGGGAAAGCTAATATCAGGTATATCCAAATCAGCTTATATGCATCATTTGTTCGACTCATAATAACGCGCAAGCTGATCAAAAAGCTGATCAAATTCAGTGAAATAGCAATATAGTTGGAATACTTTGCTCCAATTATCGCAGATACTACAAGAACAGCGATCTGAATGAGTATCAAAACAGCAACAATAACTCTTCCGCGAAATACGTTTGGCAAGAATTTTCTTTTGTTATTTGACATTTATTTCCCCTTTCTAACAGATTGTTGATTTTAATTGTAAAGCCACTCAAGCCGAGACGGATTGCTCCGTCTCGGCTTTTAATCAGTGAATTTATATTTAGTTCTTCTTTGCCTTGGTAACACCGCGCTGAATGAGCTTGATGACCTCAACAACAGGAATTACAAGGATCGCAAGACCGATACCGATAAGGTATTCGACTATGCCAATGGTGCTGAAGCCAAAGAGGTTTGCGAGGAAAGGAACCTCGATTACGAGGGTGGTGAGAACAAATGCGAGAGCCATTGCGCCGAAGAGAAGCATATTCTTCGACTTAAGTGCAAAAATAGAACCTCTCTGCGAGCGCATATTAAGAGAATGGAAAATCTCTGCCATGGACATTGTAAGGAATGCCATAGTCATACCGTGTGCAGAGTGAACTCCGTTGATAACGACCTCGTTGTACCAATCGGCACCGAACTCAAAGTTTACGCCGATAAAATAAGCTGCGAGAGTGAGAACAGAAACCATCAGTCCCTGGTATACCATATCGAAACCAAGTCCATTCGAGAAGATACCTTCCTTGCTGGAACGGGGAGGCTGTGTCATAATGTCCTTTTCACCGGGCTCAACACCGAGCGCGAGCGCAGGGAAACAGTCGGTAATAAGGTTGATCCAAAGGAGGTGAGGTGCTTCAAGAATGGTGAAACCGATCATAGAAGCGGTAAAGATAGTGATAACTTCACTCATATTGGAGGACAGGAGGAACTGAATAGCCTTACGGATATTGCTGTAGATCTTTCTTCCCTCTTCAACTGCAGCAACGATGGTTGCGAAGTTGTCGTCTGCGAGTACCATATCAGCAACGTTCTTTGTAACGTCGGTACCGGTGATACCCATACCTACGCCGATGTCAGCACTCTTGATGGAAGGAGCGTCGTTTACTCCGTCACCGGTCATGGCAGTAACGCAACCGTGCGCACGCCAAGCGTTTACGATACGAGTCTTATGCTCGGGCTGAACTCGTGCGTAAACAGAATACTTTTCAATGTCGCGAGCAAGCTCTTCGTCGCTGATCTCGTCAAGCATTGCACCTGTGATAGCAAGCTGACCTTCACCGAGAATACCAAGCTGGCGTGCAATAGCTGCTGCGGTATCTCTGTGGTCACCTGTGATCATAATAGGTCTGATACCTGCGCGGCGGCATTCCTCGATAGCAAGAGTAACCTCGGGACGGACGGGGTCGATCATACCAACAAGACCAAGGAAGATGAGGTCGTTTTCGATCTCCATGTGCTCTTCGTATGATGTGGGAGCGGTGTCATAGGTCTTATAAGCTGCCGCAAGTACACGAAGTGCCTTATCAGCAAGCCCCTTGTTAGCAGCAGAAACTTCTGCTCGAATAGCGTCGGTGGGCTCAATTACTTTACCGTCGCGAAGAATATGAGTACATTTACTTACAACGACGTCGGGCGCACCGGTAGTGTGCTGAATGAAGCCTCCTTCAACAGACTTATGAACGGTGGTCATCATCTTTCTGCCCGAATCAAAGGGGATCTCGCCAACTCTGGGTTCCTTTGCCTCGAGCTCATACTTGGGAAGACCAAGCTTTGCGGCATAGTCAACAACTGCGGTCTGAGTGGGATCACCAATGGAAACAAGCTCACCTTCGGGAAGCTTTGCATCGGTGCAAAGGCAGAAGGATACAGCAAGTTTTTCGCGGTCAGATCCGTAATCTTCAACTACAGTCATCTTGTTCTGAGTAAGTGTACCTGTCTTATCGGAACAAATAACCTGAGTACAGCCAAGAGTTTCAACAGCTGTCAGCTTACGGATAACGGCATTTCTCTTGGACATCTTTGTCACGCCCATAGAAAGAACGATAGTAACGACAGCGGCAAGACCCTCGGGGATAGCCGCAACAGCAAGGCTGATAGCGGTCATAAAGGAAGGAAGAATATCATCCTTGAATGCAAAGCCGTCGCCAATACCACGGATAACACCAACACCGAAAATTACCGCACTGATTGCAATAACGAGAATGGTAAGGACCTTGGAAAGCTGGTTAAGCTTGATCTGAAGAGGTGTGTCGCCTTCTTTAGCGGCAGCAAGCGCACCTGCGATGTTACCCATTTCGGTATTCATACCGGTAGCAACTACAACAACAGTACCACGTCCGTAAACGATAGTAGAGCCCATATAGACCATATTTTTGCGGTCGCCGAGAGAAACGTCGTTGCCCTCCTTGGGAGCAATTACGTCGCTGGTCTTGATAACAGGAACGGATTCACCTGTCAGCGCTGCTTCTTCTGCTTTCATAGAGAAGCAATCAATGATACGGCAGTCTGCGGGAACGGCATCACCTGCTTCGAGAACAACAATGTCGCCGGGAACGAGCTCTTCACTCTTTACAACGATCTGATGGCCGTCACGAATAACCTTGCTTGTAGCCGCAGCCATTTCCTGCAATGCTTCGATAGCCTTCTCTGCCTTGCTTTCCTGATAAACGCCGAGAATAGCGTTGATAAGAACAACGACAAGGATAATACAAGCGTCTGTCGGAAAGAACGAATGACCAAGATCAACAGCTTCAATATATTCTGTTATAGAAGAAATAACAGCGGCGACCAGAAGGATGATAATCATAGGATCTGCAAGTTCCTTAAGGAACTTTACAAATATAGATTCCTTTTTACCTTCAGCCAGCTTATTGGGGCCGTGCTTCTGCAGTCTTTCAGCTGCCTCGGAGGAGCTAAGACCTTCGGGGCGTGTGTTTTGTTCAGCCATTACCTGGCTGACTTCGGAAAGATACTCTTTCATCAAATACAACTCCTTATGTATTTTTCTTTTATAATTTTGCTCTATTAAAACGCGTATTATACGCGGAATGTTAAATTACGTTCAAGCCTTCAAGCAGGAACTTTATAGCAAGCAGAATAAGGATGCATCCGCCTGCAAGTTCGGCGGTCTTTTTGAAACGTTTACCGAAAAGATTACCTATCTTTACTCCGATAGCGGAAAGAATACAGGTAATAACGCCGATCGCGGTTACTGTCAGGAAAATGTTGATCTCACCGCTTGCGGCTTCATCAAGTGCAAGTGCTACACCGACAGCGAGAGCATCTATACTTGTTGCGATAGCCATAGGAATCATGGTCTTTGCCTTGAAGCAAGCAGAACATTCTTCGTCCTCGTCCTTGGAAAGTGCTTCTTTGATCATATTTCCGCCAATGATCGCAAGCAGAACGAATGCAATGATTGCACACACCGTGCTTACTATCGAATCATCGAATTTGGAAGCGGCAAAGGATGTTGCGATTCTACCGATCCAATATCCTATGAGCGGCATAAAAGCCTGAAAGCTACCAAAGTAGATTCCGCAGATAAGCGCGTGCTTGGGCTTCATCTGAATGACTGATAAGCCCTTGCAAACAGATACCGCAAACGCATCCGCTGCAAGTCCGACAGAGAGAAGAATGATCTCTAGAAATTCCAAAAGAAAAAAGCCCCCGTTTCATGTTTTTTGAAATCGGCGGCAAATATAATGACCCATCTGCCGCGCAGATAAGTCTTGTCAATAAAGCTAAGCTTCACTGGTCAAGCCACGGATCACTCCGAGCATGTTGACTTGACCACATTCTGTGCGAATGTCGACTACTCCCTTACTTGGAAAATTATATCATAAACTGTTCTAAAAATCAAGAGTTTTTTGCCAAATCATTCGATTTTACAATTTGTTCATACACAAATTTTAAGTATAGATAAAAAAAGCTATGTACATTTTTGTCTTATTATGATATAATTACATAAAACAGCTTCGGAGGATAAATATGGAGCTTAACAAAAAAATTGCTTCAGTATGTTTTACCGGTCACAGAGAACTTACAAATACGGAAATACATATAATCTCCCACCGGTTAACGTTCCTACTAAAAAGACTCATTCTTGAACACGAACTAACTAACTGCTTTGCCGGAGGGGCTGTTGGATTTGATACAGTCGCAGCTAAAAATGTTTTGTCATTAAAGGATGATTACCCGGCGCTCAAACTCCATCTGATCCTTCCCTGCCAAGGTCAAGAAAAGTCGTGGAACGTTCTTCAAAAGCAAGAATATGAAATAATCAAAGAACGTGCTGACACTGTGAGAGTGCTCGCTCCGTTCTTCTACAACGGTTGTATGCAAGCCCGAAACCGTGAGCTATTGCGTAACACAGATCTTTGCATAGCATATTTACGCAAAGGAACAAAAAACGGAGGCAGTCTGAATACGGTTTTGCAAGCGGCAAAACTCGGTATTCCCGTGATAAATATAGCAGATTTTGAAAGTGAGGATATATTATGAAATTTCCAAGCTATATGATGCCGATTTGGTTAAATAACGATAACAAACAAGATGAATATGCGGATTTCTTTCCGCGGGTAGACTTTAAGGATGAAAAAGTATATACGCTTCGCATCGTTTGCGACACCGACAGAGCTGTATACCTTGATGATAAACTCATCTCGTTCGGTCAATATGCAGATTACCCCGAAACACCAGTCTACGAAGATGTAATTCTCCCTGCTACAAAGGACAGCAAATTGAAGATTACTGTCTGGCATTCGGGAATCAATTCACAAACGCACGTTGCAACCGAAGCTTATGTTGCATTTTGTATATATGCGGGTGAAAACATCATTTATTCTTCGTCTTCGGAAACACTTTGCAGACCGACACCCGAATACGTTCCGCATCTTTGCAAGATTATCACCGGACAAATGGGAGCAGGATTTGCTTTGAATGGCAGAGCCGAACCCGCGGAACTTAAAAAAGCGGTAGTCAAGGATATTGAGATCAAGTCTTTGAGAAAAAGAAAAACGAAACCGCTATATCTTGATAAAGCTATTGAAGGAACAGTCGTTGAACAAGGCTATTGTAAGTTTATCGGCGGTGATGACAGCGCGGCTATAATGTCAAAATCCTCTGCGATAGATAATATCAGCCAGGCAGACGGGAAATACTACCTTTTCGATCTCGGTAGAGAAAACGTCGGTTTCCCTGAAATATCCTTCAACGCCGAAAGCGAATGCGAAGTATTTATCGGTTGGGGCGAGCATATCGTTGACGGAAAGTGCCGTGCTGCAATCCATTCAAGAAGGTTCACAACAGAGATTCTTGCCAAAGAAGGATCAAACCACTATTTCCCTGTTCTTCGCAGATTCGGTCTGAGATACCTGCAAATATACTTCACTTCGCCGAATGTAAAAGATGTATCATTAAATTTTCATCCGACGCTTCTTCCTGTCGAGATCAAAGATTTAGGATTTCACGGCGAGAAAGCCGAATTACGCAAGAGAATAAGAGATACCGCAATACATACTTTGAGATGTTGTATGCACGAGCATTACGAAGATTGTCCTTGGCGCGAACAAGCACTTTACACACTTGATTCAAGAAATCAGATGCTTGCCGGATATGAAGTTTTCAAGGATAAGAATGCGGACTTTGTAAGAGCTAATCTTGATCTCATTTCAAGAGGTGTACGAAAAGACGGTATCCTCGCTCTTTGCTATCCGGCGGGACTTGATTATCCTATTCCCTTCTATACTCTTGCATATCTGATGCAGATGGACGAGTACATTGCAAACATGGGAGACGTTTCTCTTGCAGAAGAAAAATTTGATATTCTCGTTCAGCTTCTTGACGTTTTCTATGCAAGATCGGGAGAAAATGGACTCGCAAAGCGCTTCCCCGACGCGGAGGGATATTGGAACTTTTACGAATGGTCAAAATATCTTTCGGGATCTCCAAAATTCAAAGATCTTGCAAAAGACGATCAGCCTTTTGAAGCCAATCTCAGCGCAGCTCTTTCACTTGCTTCACGTTCTATGTCCAATATCTGTTTGGCACTTGGTAAAACAACTGCATCTATATTCTACGCAAACAAATCCGACCAAATTTCAAAAGCGATTGCAGAGACTTTCTTTAATCCCGAAATTGGTTTGTTCTTCGATTTTACAAACAGAACCGATATTCAGCCAAGTGCCTTAACTCAGGCAATGTGCGTCCTTTGCGGTGCGTCTGACGGTCTTAATCAAGATAATATCGCTTCGGCAATATCAAATAACGGCGGCACTTTCGGAGACATCGAGGTCATCCCCGCTACATTGAGTATGGCGTGCTTCAGATACGATGCACTTCTTAAGATAGACAAAGAACGTTATAAAGATACGATACTTGACGAGATAGATCGTGACTGCGGCTATATGCTCGAATGCGGTGCGACAACATTCTGGGAGACTCTAAAGGGAGAAGCTGACTTTGGCGGCGCAGGTTCGCTTTGCCACGGTTGGAGTGCAATGGCGGCTTATTATTATTCAAAATTATTATAATACTCAAGGGGATACCTCGTTTTCAAGCGAAGTATCCCCTTATACTTATTTATTTCTCATATTTCTGAGAAGAGTGTCTTTAATATTCCAAAGCGATTCAGAGAGGTCAACATAATAGTTATGGGGATTCTCCCAACGCAGAACCTCTTTCCACATCGACTCAAGCTGCGCCGCGCAAAGTCTGCGGGATTCCTCAATGTCGGGTACCGAATATACCTGACGGCCCTTATCGAAAATATGCTGCTGAAGCGGTACTGCCGTAACGTTTTCAAGCGTTTTGCGTTTCCATGTGTAGTGAGGGTCAAATATCTCTATTGGTTTGCTATCGTCAATCTCCTCATCATGCACGCAGATAAGATCTGCTTCCGCCTTGCCGTTTTCGTTATTATAGAGTCTATAGAGTTTTTTGAAATGCGGAGTTGTGATCTTCTGGGGATTTTCACTGATCTTGATCTTCGGTGTAACTGTTCCGTCTTCCTCTTCGACAGCAACGAGTTTATACACACCGCCGAAAACAGGACAGCTCTTGGCCGTGATGAGTCTCTCGCCAATACCGAAAGCGTCAACACAAGCTCCCTGACGGATAATATCGCGGATAATATGCTCGTCAAGAGAATTCGAAACAACTATCTTGCAGTAATCAAAACCTGCGTCATCAAGCATCTTTCTTGCACGAGTTGTGAGATAAGTTATATCACCCGAATCAAGTCTGATTGCACATTTTTTGATGCCCTTGGGAAGAAGAACTTCTCTGAACGCCTTGATCGCATTGGGAATACCCGATTCAAGCACATTATAAGTGTCAACAAGAAGAGTTACATTTTCGGGGTAGATCTCGCAATATGTTTTGAAAGCAGTATACTCATCCGGGAACATCTGTACCCAGGAATGAGCCATTGTTCCGGTCGCTGGAACATTATAATACTCATCAGAGATTGTGCAAGCCGTCGCACCCACTCCGCCGATATATGCTGCTCTCGCGCCGAGAATAGCGGCATCCGCTCCTTGTGCACGTCTTGAGCCAAACTCCGAGATCGGTCTTCCTTCAGCGGCACGAACCATTCGTGATGCTTTAGTGGCGATACAAGACTGATGATTAAATTGCATAAGAATATAAGTTTCGATAAACTGCGCTTGGGGTGCTTTTGCTCGTACAGTAATAACAGGCTCGTTGGGGAAAATAACCGTTCCTTCGGGTACAGCCCAAATATCTCCATCGAATTTGAAATCTTTGAGATAAGACAGAAAGCTTTCATCGAACAGGTTCTTTGAACGCAAAAATTCTATATCATCATCCGTGAAATTAAGATTATTAATATAGTTTATAATCTGCTCAAGTCCTGCTGCAATGGCATATCCCCCTCCATCAGGATTCGAGCGGTAAAATACATCGAAATATGTGTATTTATCTCCATAGCCACACTTTAGATAGCCATTTGCCATAGTGAGCTCATAAAAATCGCAGAGCATAGTCAAGTTTCTTTCAATATCTTTCATCTCATATTCCCTTTCTTATTCTTAATATTACTCATATCTTGGTTAATACTTTTTGACAATCTTCTGTCGTTTGCAAATGCAAACAAAACAGATACCAACGCAACCGAAGACAGCAATACTACAATAACTATAGCCTTTCTGCCTTTATCCGAGTTCTCTTCAAGTTTATCTGATCTGAGATAATCTCGAATGCTGTCAAAATCTTTGCCCAATTCATGATCTCTGAGAGTTTCACTGTTCAAAGAGATTTTGAACAATTTCAACTTGCAATCACCGGAGCCGGTTATTCTTGTCAAGGAAATCCTCATAGATCGAACCGCAGATGCATTGCTAACATCTTTTGCATCTACAGAAAGTAAGCATCTCACACCTCCGGCGATCACAGCTTTTGAGACAATGGTTTTATTTCCGCAATTAATGTAAACAGTCAATTCGTAGAGCGAACCATCGCTATCACCGCATTGAACATCAAAGGTCAGTGCATCTCCCAATAGTAAAGGCTCCGGTTTTTTGAATATATAACCAAATTCAGCCTGATTCAAGCCTGCTTCACCAAGACTCATATCAGCCATCAGGAATCCAGCACCGTCTTCTGTTTGATGCGAAACAGAATTACAGTGAATTCCTTCATACCATCCGATTATGCTGTTCGCGTCGAAAAAGTCCATATATTCCAAGCTACCGACAAAAGAAGCAATATTTGGCTGAAGTTCACTTTCTTCAAACACGTTATACACCCCGGTTGAGCTATCGTGACCATCTATAAAATCAGACCACTCTTTAACGCCAAAGACATCGCGGGCATATTCGGTTTCTTTTATATTCCTCGCCGTATCAATGTATTTGAACAAATGCACCATACTCGAGAATCTATCATACGCTTCACCTTCAAAAGCCACGGTAAAGAAATCTGCCTCTTGCGCGGCGAGCAACATATAATTGTAGGAATAGCATATTCCAAGCGCGCTTTCGATTGTGTTTTCGTCGGGATACCAACACCAAGCAAAACCTTCGTTTAATGAGCTGTACTTCTTTTTTAATTTTGCAAAAGTGTCTGTAAACAGATCGATTGAATCTGTACAAAAATACCCGTCTTCCCTTGTATTGATCTGAGGTTTATGCTTTTCCAAAACGGAAGTTTCATCAAATATTGTTGTAATTACTTCCGAAGTTTGTAAGTCAGTTGTTTCCGGGAAAATCCCTGTCGTTTCATCGAAATAATCCGAGTAAGATACTTTGTCAAATTCATCAGAGCCTGTCTCTTCGGTTGTTTCAGCATCCTGCGAAAACTCGACCGTTTCGGGCGGAGATAATTCTGTTTCGGGATAAAGTATCTCTTCTCCGTCCTCTCCGGTATCATCCGATGGAATGTCTACACTGAACATAGAATCATAAATATGGTACGGATTGTGAGTGCTTTCGCACATAACTGTAAAAGTAAGCTTGCTATGCAAAGTAATATAATCAGCTACTGCAGACAAAAATCCCGATGCATATACTTCGCCTTTTTCGTTCAACGAATCTCCAACGGGGACGATCAAAGACAAACTGTAATCATCAGAAGCATCAATAGCAGCCAGTCCTATCAAAGCAAGAGATCTTGCATATGCTTCTTCATAATCTTCGGAAACTAGTGAAGCATAATTATACAATATCGGTATATCCGCGCCGCGACCAAGTATTATCCCGTTGATTCTGCCATATTCGTCACCATCGTATCTTGACACAAGAAAATACGTATAACCGTAAATCGCATTAAGCGCTTCATTATTGCTCACTACAATGCATTTATTGGTAGACCAGATCCTGCTATCCAAGCAAAATGGGAGATTGGTAATTCCGGGTGATATCAAAAAACGCAATAATACTTCGCAGCCGGAGGCGGTATATGATAAGATCTGTTTATCAAGCTGCTTTATGTAATCTCTGTCAAAATAAAAGATGTCGCCGTCCGCATTAAAAATGTGACCGCTTTTGTTACCATTGTCAAGTCTGTCAAGATAAACGTCAACCATTGCGCTTCCGGCGTGTGAGGCAAGCGCAGCTGCAGTATTGTAAGTACTTATGCCCTTAAAGCCTATTTCAGAAGTGTCGTCGGTAAAGGCATCCGGATACCTCGGAGAAGCAATACGAGTTGCATTCCCTGCACGGTCAATAATAGCCACTGCATAAAGAGATGTCTTATCTGATATAGTCAAGCACGGCAATTCAAAATCAAATGAAATTGACATACTCGTCTGCTTTATAGGTGATGTTGAAGCAATTACCGAATCAATGTTTTCCCACGGTAATAATTTGTATACGCCAATTGTTGATTCACGGTTGGAAACCAAAACACTGTGCTTTATGCTTCCGCTTACAAAAATTTTATCTCCGACAATCCTGCATTCAGCAACAAATCCGAGGGTAGTTTCAGAAGCAGATGCGTTAAACGATAATAGAAAAGGAAATGATACAGAAGCAATCACTACCGATATCAGCAAAAAAAGTGCCTTAATTCTTTTGTTCATAAGCAATGCTCCTTTCAGTTTTATATATTATAGCATATTTTTTCTAAATTCAAAAGTCTTTTATCAAATTTTTTTGTTTTTTTATTGCATTTTTATAAAAAATATAGTAAAATATTCTCAATAGTATTTATAATACACGTCTCATGCATTCGGAGGTATAAAATATGAATGTTTATGAAAATGCAAAATCCGCATACGCCGCTTTCGGCATAGACACAGAAAAAGCAATAACACAAGCCTTAACCACACCGATTTCATTGCATTGCTGGCAAGGCGACGA
>JAZQJB010000145.1:0-28985 GCA_045541375.1 Eubacteriales bacterium
ATTATCGACGATAAGCCAAATAAACATTATGTATGTAGCGAAAAGGTTTGGGAATACAACACCAAAGATAGAAAATATCTGCGTGAAATGCTTAAAGAGCAGGTTGCTATGGGTTTGATTGAAGAAGACGTATTTTAAATAATTACATAGGACTCGTTGCAAGCATGGCGTTAAAAGCCCGGATTGATGTCATACATCACTTCGTGATGATTCCATGCGCGACTTTGTCGCAATTCCATACCGCAACAAGTTGCGGATTCCATGCAAGGCTTCGCCTTGATTCCATACACGCCTTCGGCGTGATTGGGATGCGTGGTGCGGAATTATGTAGATGCGTTTTGGCTCTGTAGACAGATTCGAACCGCCACACAAACCGTTTTTTACTTATCAGGCGAACCGATTCGAAAAATGCGTTATTGATTTGAATTGTTTTCTATGCTATAATATAGCCATCAAGTACTTGGTAAATGAATTTTGTCTAACCAAAGGAGAGTTATATATGGATATTGGAAATAAAATCAAACTTTTGCGTCAAAAAATTGGGGCAACACAGGAGCAGCTTGGAGAAAAAATAGGAGTTAGCGCGCAATCCATATCAAAATGGGAAACGGGTGTGACAATGCCTGATATTACTCTGTTACCGATCTTATCAAGTGAACTGGGTGTGACAATCGACGAGCTTTTTGACTTGACCGTAGAACAAAAATTGCAACGAATAGAAAAAAGGATTGACAGTGAAGAGGAATTTTCAAATGACATATTTTATGAGTACGAAAATATGTTGAAAATTCAGCTTGATGAATTTGAGGACAGGAGAAGGGTTTTGTCTTTATTGGCAAGTCTTTATCATCATCGTGCCGAAGGGTATTTAAGCAAAGTAAGCAAATATGCCCGCGAAGCCATTATGCTTGCTCCCGAGGTCAAGGATTGTCAATGGTTGTTACAAAAATCAAGTGGAGCAACCTCTTGGGATTGGAATATCTCAAATCATACTGACGTTATAGATTTTTACAAAAAGGTAATAGAGAGCGATACGATCACTCCCAAAACACCTTTGCCCTATTATTATCTTATCGATAATCTAATTGCAGATCATCGAACAAAAGAGGCAGAGAAGTATCTGATAAAATGTATGGAATTACCTGCTTACAGACCTTTCTTGACTCCTGTTTATAGGGCGTATATTGCGCTTGCGGAATATGATGCCAAGAAAGCGGATGACATTATGGAATCTGCATTAATAGAGTTTTCGGATAATTCAGGTTTTCTATTTGAGATGGCTCAATTCTATGCTCGTCAATGCAAATATGAAAAGGCAATCGAGTTTTATGAGCGGTCGTGGGAAGCTGAGAAAAGCCAAAAGCCGAGATTCACAGATGCTTTGGATGGCATTGCGACAATATATGTAATTATGAATAATCCCGATAAGGCGATTGAAACTTATGAAAGAATGATCACTTGCCTCAAAGACGAATGGGGTTATAAAGATGACGATGCGGCAGTAATAGATGTAGAGCGAAAAAAGAAAGCATTGATCCAATAATACATTTTAAGTATGGCGTTAATAGTGCGAGATTTCAAGGATGCCTTTAGTGCCGTCAACGACAATGGCGTATTTTGATACATAACCAAAAGCCACCCACGCGGTGGCTTTTTCGTTGTGACAATAAATATTTATAAAAATAAGAATTATTCCCGTTTTCGTGACTAAATCACAGTAAAATCCCCAAATAAATGCTATAATATACTCGTAAAGAAAAAAGGAAAAAAGAAAGGTAATAAATAAAATGTTTGAACTATATAAATACAATAGCATTGCAATCTTGATCGCTCTGATGGCTATGTTTGCACTTGGGCTTCTGATTGCTTAAAATATATCGAAAATGCTGATCCGCTATGCGGGTCAGCTCTTTTTTTATAATTAACACTAAATCTGTTAAAATTTTGTTGACATTTTTTGTTTTTATGATATAATTATATTGTATATAAATTAAATACAAGGATGGCAAGAAATTGAAGCTTAAATATTACGGAACGGGCGGCGGAGGCGGAATACCCGAGATCTTCTGCGATTGCCCTGTATGCCGTCACGCGCGCGAGTTTGGCGGCAAGGATATTCGCACCCGCTCGCAGGCTGTTATTGACGATAAGATCGCGATAGATTTCCCCGTTGATACATATCTTCACACGGCGTTTTACGGACTTGATATGCGCCGCATACATAATCTCATTATTACGCACGCGCATTTCGATCATTTCCTGACGCAGGATCTCTTTAGTCGCGCGCAGGGCTATGAATCCCCTCTAAATGTGTACTGCACTCCCGCGTCATCGACAAAGATGTGCGAGACCATTGACGCACGGGAGAAGGCTTATGCAGAGGGAAGAAGGGTGAAAACTTCGGATTTTTGGGTCGCATACCATCCCATCGAGGTCGGCGTGCCCTTTGAGATCGACGAATACCGCATCACTCCCCTCAAGGCGCATCACGCGCAGGGCGTGCAGTCGGTCATGTACGTCATCGACAACCTCGCGGAGGATAAGCACATCCTTTGGGCGCACGATACAGGTCCCTTCTACACAAGCGCTTGGGATTGGCTCAAGACTTATGAGCACGTTTTTGATTTTGTTTCGCTTGATTGCACTCTCGGTAGAGGAGAGCTGATCACGGCGGCGCACATGGACATTATGGGTTGCTATGAAACTAAGGAAAAGCTCCGTGAGCTGGGACTTCTCGACGATCACACGAAGGTCTATCTCAGCCACATCGGACACCTTTTGCACCAGACACACGAAGAGCTTGCGGCTGAGGCAGCAGAGCTCGGTATGACACCCGCTTTTGACGGCTTGACCGTTGAAATATAAAATGTATCAAATTCAAAGGAGAATGGTTATGAAAAGAATCATCGCAACTGCCGTAGCTATCGTTATGGCTCTTACACTTCTTTCGGCATTCGCTTTCAATGCGTCTGCATCCAACGATTACAGTATCGAATTCAATTTCCTTGAAACTCCCACCTATGAAAGCTCTCTCGTTTACAACAACGGTATGAAGCCCGCGGGCAACTCGACCCAGATGGGCTATAAGGGCTGGCTCGGAAGCAAGAACGCAGAGGGCGCAACCTCCGTTTTCGTATTTGACGCGGGCGCAGGCAACGCATTCCTTTCCCTTATCATCAACTACCGCGGATATTCCGTTGCAGCAGGCGAGCCCGACCATGTTCGTATGTACGTTTCTACCGTTGGCGAGGCTGATTATGCCGCAGGTTATACCGAGGCTAACTGGACTCTCGTTGCGTCCATCATCAATGACGCGACCGCGGGCAACGGCATCAACGTAGCCGATCCTACTAACCGTGACCCCGAGGTGCTTCGTTCTGTTGACGTATCTCCCTACATTCTCGGTCAGGAGAAGGTTTATCTTCGTATTGATTTCTTCCGCGGCGACAATATTGACGGACTTGCTTCCACATATTTTGCTCCCGCGGGTGCAGTCGGAACACTTCTTTATGAAAATGCCGCTGCAACCGAGCCCGAAACCACCGCGGCTCCCGTAGTGACCGAGCCCGAGACCACCAAGGCTCCCGAAACTCAGGCTCCCGCAACCGAGCCCGAGACTGAACCTGCAACCGAGCCCGCTACCGAGGCTCCTGCGACCGATGCGCCCGCAACAGAAGCTCCTACCACCGAAGCTCCCAAGTCCGAGGGTGGATGCGGCGGTATGATCGCAGGCGGAGCGGCTGTCATTGCTATGCTCGGCATCGCGATCCTTTCCAAGAAGAGAGACTGATAAGACTCAATAAGAGGAAAACAGATCATGAAAAACTTAACTATTAGAATTCTTGCGGCTGCGCTTGCGGCGGTGATGCTGATTTCTTTTGCATCCTGTGCCAACACCGCAGACCCGAACGCGGAAACCACCGCGGCGTCTGTTGATACTGCGCAAACCACTCCCGCAATCGAAGAAACCACCGTTGACCCCGACGAGGTGTTCGAACTCCCCGCTGAATCCCAGGAATATGCGGGAAAACTTGTTATTCTCAATTCCTCGGGACTTACCGCAGTCGGTCTTGACGATACATCGGCAGATCTGCTCGATCAGGCTGTCTTTCGCAGAAACGCTATTATGAGCGAAAGATACGGCGTTGAGGTGAGCGAGATCGTTGTCAAGTCCTCCAAGGCGGCAACGACTGCAGAAAACGAGATCTCGAGCGGCGATCCTTCCTTCGATGTCGCTATGCTTAACTATACCAATGCCACATCGCTCGCGCGCAAGGGGCTTTGGTACGACCTTGCTTCGATCAATAATATCTCGCTTGAAAAATCCTGGTGGGATCAGAGCGCAAATCTGAATTACAGATTCGGCGATCATCTTTACTATACATACAGCAATATGGTGACCTCGCATTTCGATCACGTCAGATGCTTCTATTTTAATCACACCATTATGGCGAACAACAACCTCAGCGTTGACGAGCTTTACCAGAAGGCTATCGACGGCAAGTGGACGCTTGAGGAAATGTATAACTACGCAAAAGACATTTACAAGGATAACGGTAACGGCGTTGCCGATAAAGACGACCTTTATCCCGTCGTCGGCGTGCCGTCGACCACATACAGCGCGCTTTGCAGCGGTGCTGACGCAAGCTATATCAAGATCGATCCCAAGACCTCGCTTCCTTATGCTTACTTCACCACCGAGGGATTTGTGAACGCATACAATCTCATCCTTGACACAATGTCGGGCGAGAACTTCTTCTACACAGGTTGTGCGAAGAACACCGAGGCGACCGATATGTTCGTCAACGGTCACGCGCTCTTCCTTATGACCACTATTTCCAACTCGAACACTATGCGCTCGGGTATGAAGGACGACTTTGGCTTCCTGCCCCTGCCCAAGAGAGACACCGACCAGGAGCATTACACCTGTAACGCACCCAATCCATATTCGATAGCTGTTCCCTCGTGCGTTAAGGATCCCGAGAGAATCGGATTCATCCTTGAAGCTATGGCATATCATTCGACCGAAACCGTCCGCTCGACTTATTTCGAGATCAGACTCTACGGTCAGACCAGCCGCGACGCGCTCTCCTGGCAGACTCTTGACCTGATCTATTCCAACATTGCATACAGCATTCCCGTTCAGAGCACTATTGGCTATTCTTCCAAGATCAACGGAATGATGGTTGAGGGCTCGAGAGATATTTCTTCCTATATCGCGTCTGTAAAGACCTCTATGGAAAAGGATATCGAAAACTTTATCAACGGGGTAGACTGATGAAAAGCAAAGCTTTGATGTCGCTTTTCCTTGCGGCGCTCATGATCTTCATGAGCGCCTGCTCTCCGAGCGGGGGTAAGGTTGACGAAACCACAGAGCCCGTTTTGACTGAAACCGAAGTGATCGAAACCACGGTTGAGGCAACGACAGCTCCCGAAGAAACCACCGCAAGTCCGCGCCCCGAGCTGACTCCCGTAACTGCAGAGGATATTCCTTATTTCACGGGCGGTATGCGAAGAAGCGACTATGATTGCGGCGACGGCGTTTACGCGAAGATCGTGAATTCGGTTTTTGAGAGCGAATATCGCGCATATCTCGAAAATCTCAAGACTCTCGGATATACTCAGGAATCCGCGCGTGAGGTGGAAGGCAATTTCTTCTATACCTTCAGCAAGGATAACACGGCGCTGATCGCATCTTATTTTACCGCCGAAAAGGTCGCGCGCCTTACCGTAATGCCCTATAACCCTTATGAGGCTTATTCGGATATTTACGGCGTAAAGGATAGCGCAGAGGGTGCAGTAGAGCCGTTGATCACAATGGTCAACACCGGAAACAACGGCGAGGATACGGGAATGTCTTACATCATCCGCACTCCTCGGGGCAGCTTTATCGTTATCGACGGCGGTTGGGCAGGGATCGGAGAGGGCAAAAAGATCCGCAATCTTCTTCGCGAACAGAATACGGGCGACGGCCTGCCCGTTATCTCCGCGTGGATACTTACCCACCCGCATTCCGACCATTACGGCGCGATCGCGGACGTTGCGGCAGCTTACTATGACGAGGTAGTGCTTGAGCGCGTTATTTACAACTATATGGGCGACGAAATGATGGCTAAGTCGGATACGGCAAAGATCCTCGGTGACTCGACTTCGCCCTATAACGTGCTCAAAAAGACGCTCGAAGCGCCGAAAAAGTGGGGCTACACGCAGATCATCAAGCCGCACACGGGCGACGTTTTGAACATTGACGGCGTTGAGATAGACTTCCTTTATACACACGAGGATGCCGCGATCGATGTTTCCGCGCTTGAATATAACAACGCCGCTTCGCTGGCTTTCAAGACCACGGTTGGCGGAAAAAGCGCGCTCTTCCTTGGGGATTCAACGTCGAAGAATATGCTCGCCATGGCAAAGCGTTATGGTAAACACTTGAAGAGCGACATTCTTCAGCCCACTCACCACGGCAGAACTCACGGCAAGATTGAGGTTTACAGCCTTGTCCTTCCCGAAGTCGTTCTCTGGGACTGCGCACTCAGCAGTTATAAAGAGTATGAAAAACAGGACTACAACCAGTACCTGATCAAGAACTTCAAGCGTCACTATATCAGCGAAAACGGAACAATTACGCTTTCGTTCAAAACGCTTGAGGAAATCAAGTAAAAATATAGAGGCTATCTTTTGCGATAGCCTCTTTTCTTTATTAGTCTTTATATACTTCGTCAGCGAAATATGCGTTGGTGTTTGCGTGGAGTCCGTTTTCGTCCTCGACGGTGATGCGGATATAATTGTCGTCGGGAGCAAAACCGAAGGATGCCGAGGTGAGAAGCTCGCCGTCAGCTTCGATCTTGCGACCTCTGCGGACGCCGTAGTTGGCGGTGATCCTGCGCGCGCCGCTGCATTCAATGTGAACCTTGCCGTCCTCGAACCAAAGAGCCTTGATCTCGGGACCTTGAGAAGCGTAGAAATTACCCTTTTCGAGTGCCGATGTGATCGTTCTGTATTCAAGCTTATCGGCTTTTATCATGGTGAAGCCCTTGAAGGAGTCGTTGCCCGGGTGACCAAGGGGCTGGACGTCGTGGTTGTCATCGGTTGCAACGCAGTAAATGCGCTTGCCCGTCAGAAGCATCGTGTCATAAGCCGCGGGGTTGTAATCGTCAAAGCCTGCGGTGACGCAGCTTCCGTTGACGATCTCCATCGCGTTCATGTTCTCGTAGAAAGCGAAATCAAGCGCTGTTTCGAGCGACCACGCGGGGTGGTTGTAGGTGACGAAGAATCCGGCGTCGCGTCCGCGCTTCATCATATCGCTGATGCCTTCGGGACTGTAAACGCGCTCGTAATCGGGCTCGTTTTCGTCGAATTTTACCTGTGAGGAGTAGATTTCCTTTGCGTTGCCCCAGGTATATTTGCTTCTGTGCCAGCAGACGGGAGTGAGGTTGTCGGGCTCAAGGGCGATCAGGCACATGTGGCAGCATTTGCAATGCTTATCCCATTTTCCGGGAGCGTTGACTTCCATTTCATAGGAGTTGAGCGGCAGAAAATTCTCGTCGGCAAGCTCGGGGTGGGGAATGAGGACGTCGTGGTCTGTGTAAGCAATGACGGAGTAACCCGCCGCCATATAGTTCTTTTTCACTTCCTCGGGCGTCCAACGACCGTCGGAAACGGTGGTATGGCAGTGCAGATTAGCTTTATAAAAATTACCGGTTTCGGGGAGCAGATATTTTTTCATAGTGTCACCTCGCAGTGTTTTTTATGATTTTATCACATTTTGTTCTTTGTGTCAATATTTTGGACGAAAAAAGGCGGAGGGATTGAAAAAGAAAAACATTTGTGATATAATAGGTTTATGAAAGGAGTGGTGGAAATGGGATATATTCATTGTGAAAGAAGCGAAAGAAATAAAAATCCGATAAATCTTCACGATTGCAAAGCGGGGCGTGCATATTTCAAAGATTCCGTCTTGGGATTTGAATTTATTGACGGTTTTTGGATAACTCCCGACCATCCCGAAAGCAACCTTGACACGTTTGTAAAAACCGATGCTTCGAAAGTTGAGTTTGAACTTTTTGACGGCGAGGAACGTGATGTTACAATATATGTTTATGAGAAAAACGTTTTTAATCAGACAGTAAGAAACGAGTGGAGCATTGATAAGCTGGTTCAAAGCATCAACAGCGGGAAATATGTCTTAACTTTTCTGAATAAATATGTTGACGGATATTCGAGCATAGTGGAATGCGTTCTGGAATCACAAGAAAAGCCTTATATCAGCATAGAGTGTACGATGAAACTCTATGAAATTGATGTTTATTATTATTGGAACAAGATTCTTGAAGACAGAGTTTGGTAGAGGTGAAATCATGGTCGATAAAAGCATACCTTATTACCCCTTGACTATGGTCAAGGAAGATACAGAGAATTACCCGCGTTACGGTTTACCCGCGGGATACAAGTTCGCTTTTTATCAAAATGGTGACGAGAAACATTGGGCGGAGATCGAGGCTGATGTCGCTCAGTTTTCGAGTGTGGAAAAGGGGCTTGAGTGCTTCAAACGCGAATTCCTTGAGGGGCAGGATCTCGAGCCCGAAAAGAGAATGCTCTTTGTCGTTTCGCCCGATGGTGAATACGTCGGCACGGCGTCACTTTGGAACGGTTTGTTTTATGGCGAGAAAAAGCAACGCATACATTGGGTCGCAGTCAAGGACAGCCACTCGGGCAAGGGAATAGCAAAAGCTATGCTTTGCCGCTTAATGGATCTTTATTGCGAGCTCGGATATTCTGGCTTCATCTACCTTTTGACGGGTACCCGCAACTGGCACGCCGTTTCGCTTTACCGAAAATTCGGTTTTTCCGAATACGTAAGCGATCGCTCGCCCTCGGCAAGAACGAGTGATTCCGAATTTGCGGAGAATACGCAAAAAGCAGTTGCTATAATTAACGAAATGATTTCGAAAGGAATAAAGAAATGAAGATAACGCAATATACCACCGCATCGAATCTTGAAATGTACGCGAGCCGTGTTTTTCCGTCCGAGCTTATGAACGGAGCGGCGCAGGTGAAGCTGACGGGCAAGATCTTGAACGAAAACTATCTCGGTCTCGGCGTTGCCATCACGGGAAGCTCTTGCTATCTTTTGAATCAGATGGACAAGGAAAGCCGCCGCGCGCTGCTTGAACACGTTTACGGCAAGGAAGGTGCGAATCTCTCTGTCGGCAGACTTACGATTGCATCAAGCGATTACTCCGCCGAGCTTTATTCTTACGATGACGTGCCGAATGACATTGAGCTGAAGCATTTCTCGATCGACCGCGACCGCGAGTATGTCATTCCGATGATAAAGGAGATCCTCGAGGTGCGCCCCGACCTTTATATCTACGCCTCGCCTTGGTCGCCTCCCGCCTGGATGAAGACGGGCGGAAGTCTTTGCGGCGGTTTCATGCGCGAGGAATATCTTGAATGCTATGCGGATTACATCATCAAATATCTCGAAGAATACGAAAAGTTCGGCATTCATATTTCCGCGCTGACGCCTCAGAACGAGCCCGAAACGCTTCAGAAAAATCAAATGCCCGCCTGCGTATGGCATCCCGACCACGAGGCGAAGTATATCTCGATCCTCCGCCGCAAGCTGACGGAGAAGGGGATGAATACTGAGATATGGATGTACGATTATAATTTCAACAACTGGCACAGACCTCTTTGGTGTCTTGACACACACAAGCACCTGCTTGAGGATTGTCAAGCGGTCGCGTTCCATTACTACACGGGCGCGATCGAGGATACCGCGCCGCTCCACGAGGCTTACCCGCAGATGAAGCTCCATTTCACCGAGGGCGGACCGAGACTTTTCGAGCACTATTCCGACGACTGGTGCAAGTGGACGGGAATGATGGCAAAGACGATGACCAATCATTTTTCATCCTTCACGGGCTGGAATCTGCTTCTTGACGAAAACGGCAATCCGAATATCGGACCTCATCCCTGCGGAGGACTCGTCACGCGCAACAGCCGCGACGGCTCGCTTTCATACAGCGGACAGTTCAAGTCTTTTATGCACACGGCGAGATTTATGCAGAAGGGCGCAAAGATACTCGAATTTGAGCTCCGCGAGCCGAAGAAGTGCGTTTCAAAGTACTACGGCGGCGACGAGGATATTGTGATGTCGGTCTTCGAAAACCCCGACGGTTCACACGTTTATGTTTTTGTCAACGGCGGCACCGAGAAAAAACAAGTGCAGATCGAGGAGCGCGGACAGCTTTATTATCTGTTGCTCTTGCCCGACAGCGCGTCGACAGTTGTATTTGATTTTAACTGAATATGCAATCCCCGTGCGATGCGCGGGGATTTTTTATAAAATTTTCTAAAACCTCTTGACAAATTCAGACTATTGTGATAGTATATACTATAGTAATAGTCTGAGGTGGTAGAAATGGATAAAAAACTCTTTGACAGCGAACTTAAAGTAATGGAGCTGATATGGGCTCATGAGCCGATCAGCGCGAAGGAGCTCAGTATTCTTGCAGAGAATGAATACTCCTGGAACAAAAACACGACCTACACCGTCATAAAAAAGATCGAGGCGAAGGGGTATATCAAGCGCGAGGATCCCGGATTTGTCTGCACCTCACTCGTGTCAAAGGACGAAGTCTGCAAAACCGAGGCGAGGGGTTTGATCGACAAGCTTTTCGGCGGATCGCGAAAGGCTCTCTTTTCCGCACTCATCGAGGATGAGGAGCTGACGCGCGAGGAGATCGAGGCGCTCAGGTCGATGATCGACAAGAGGTGAGCGTATGCTCGGTGAGATATTTTATTGGATATTCAACATGAGCATCGCCGCGTCGATATGCGGCTTACCCGTGATTTTTATCCGAATGATTAAGAAAATACCGCGCAGAGTGACAGTCTGGCTTTGGCTGATTCCATTTATACGTATGCTCCTGCCCGTTGGTATCGCGGGAAAATACGGGCTGATGACCTTTATTTCGCGATTTACGACCAAAACTGTCACGGTTTACGAACCCGATGAATTTTTTAGTGTTTCTATGATGAACCACATAATGGCGGCGGATAGCTATGAACCGCTCACCTACAAGACCGATCTTCTTGCCGATCTTTTCGGTGTGGCATCGTGGATATGGCTCGTTGTCGGACTTGCGCTGATGATCGCGTTTTTCATCATCTACGCCGTGACTCTCGGCGAGCTTTCGGATGCCCGTCGGCTTGAAGGAAATGTTTATATTTCCGAAAAAGTCACTTCACCCGCGCTTTACGGAGTTTTGAAACCGAGGATAATTCTTCCCGCAAAGTACCGTGAAAACGAGCTCAAATACATCCTGATGCACGAGAAGGCGCACGCACGGCGCGGGGATAATCTCGTTCGCCTTTTGGCACTTGTGACCGTCTGTGTTCATTGGTTCAATCCTCTTGCGTGGCTTTTCCTAAAATTGCTCTTTGCCGATCTCGAGCTCGCCTGCGACGAGGCGGTTCTGCGAAAGTGCAACCCGGAGCAGAGAAAGGAATACGCACACACTCTCTTGTCCGCGGTTGAAAGAACGAGCGTTTTCGCTTCATCCTTCGGCGGGGCGAAGATACGGATGAGGGTGGAAAATATACTTTCATACAAAAAGCTGTCCGCACTTTCGGCGGCGGGAATGGTGGCATTGCTGATCGCAATCGCATATATCCTGCTGACCAACGCGGCTTGAAAGGAGATAATATGAAAAAGATTATTGCAATTATTTTGACCGCGATTTTGACTTTGTTGTTGTTTTCATGTTCCGAAAGGGAAGAAAAGGGCGAAAATATCGAAATCTCATACAATGACGGCAAGTATTCGGGTTTTTCGGATATTCCCGACAATTATACCGTCGATGATGCGATCAACGACGGATGCCTTGTTATCGAAACTCTTGATGACGGCACGAATGTTCACGGTGTCGAGATGCGCAAAACCGGAAGAACCGAGGGCTACGAGCAGTGGGTGTCCTTCCTTGAAAAATCGCAGAACGGCGAAGATGCCTTTCTCCGCGTTGCGCACTTCATCCGCGGAACGGGATATTACCACGATCTCTATTATGCTGACGGTAAATACACGATCTTTGATTTCAACGAATACGGTATTTCCGAAGGTGAAAGCTACAGCCTTCTTCGCCGTCTTGACGGCATGGCGGGACCTGTTGGCAATCAAAAAGAAGCGCATTATTACGTTTTGACCGATAGTACGGAGCTGACGTATCACGATGTGTCGTGGTCTTATTTGTCAAGTAGCATTTCTACTATCACAGATATTCCTTTCGAATGGCTCAGCTTTATGATCTATTTTAAAGAGGAGGCTCAAAATGAAGGATAATGTGTTAAGAAGATACTATTTCTGCTCGCTTGTGGGTGTACTGTTCGCGTCCTTTTACCCGATTTGGATGGGCATCAAGGTGGTTTCGGATATGATACAGTTCGGCACGGTCTACGCCGAGGATTATCCAAAATATATCATTCCTTACACACCGATCGCACTTGCGGTCATCATCGGTGTTGCGTTGATGCCGATATTGGTTAAAAAGCTCGAAAAGCTTGCATTGGCGGCAGGCACGGGCATTTCGCTCATCGTCTTTTTCGCCTCGGAGCTTATGCTTGAGAGTATGGTAACGGTGACGCGAACTGTCACGGGAATTGTATCATCGCTTGAGGGATGGCAGATGTATATGTGCTACATCCCACCCGATATGTTCGAGGAACGCACGTGGACGGAAGTTGACATCCTTATGGGCGAGTACAGCCCCGCGTTCAAGCTGCATTTCTACGTCATTTCGGTAGTGCTTATCATTTCGATCCTGAATTGCTTTTATGGCTTTGCAAAAATGATCGTGACGGGTGACTCGAGCCGTAAAAAGCCGCTCATTTTGCAATCGGTTGCAAGTGCCGCATTCCTCGGAATGTGCATCTGGGCGTGCTTTACCGCCTTTTACAGAAACGGCGACATCACGGTTTCTCCGCTTTCCGCAGTTCTTATGTGCGCCTTCTTCCTTCTTTTCGGAGTTACCGTGGGTATTTACATTGTTTCGTTCACCATAGGTACGAAAAAGCTTTATTCGCGTTGGATACCCTCTTTGAGCGCTTCCGTTGTTACTCTCGTTATGTATATCGGCGAGATGGTGCTGCTCAGCGGTAATCTTTACCGATTTGGCGAAGGGTTCATTTTCGATCCGATCCCGGGTATAGTGCTTTCTCCTTTTGATATCCTCATCGTATTACTTTCGGGTGCGATCACGGCAATGATCGGTCGCCTGATCTCTTCGAAAAAGAATTGATCGCTCTGTTTCAGCCGCTCTCTACGGGCGGCTGAATTTTTGTGACCGAGTCACGGCGAATTCCGGAATAAAATGATATAATATTAACATCATCCGCCTTATTAATATTGACTTTTATTAAATATTATAGTATAATTATTATGTATCACTGGCGGAAAAGTGAATTAACACAGTGTGGTATAAGTATCAAGCCTTTGCCGTCCGTCTGGGCGATCGTTTGATCGGGCTTTTATTCAAAGGAGAAATACAATGAAATTTGAACAATGGAACGGCTTCTACGGAGAAGAATGGCAGAATGAGGTAAACGTCCGTCAGTTTATCCAGGACAATTACACCCCCTACACAGGTGACGCATCCTTCCTCGCGGGTCCCACGGCTCGTACATCTGCATTGATGGACAAGCTTAATGCGCTTCTCAAAAAGGAAAGCGACAACGGCGGTCTTCTTGACATTGACACAATGACGGTTTCCTCGCTTACAAGCTACGGCGCGGGTTACCTTGACAAGGAAAACGAGCTTATCGTCGGTCTGCAGACCGATGCACCCCTCCGCCGCGGCGTCAATCCCTTCGGCGGAATCAGAATGGCTCGTTCCGCTTGTGCGGCTTATGGATATGAGCTTTCGGACAAGATCGAAAACGAATTCCAGTTCCGCACCACTCACAACGACGGCGTTTTCCGCGTTTATACCGATGAGATGAAAAAGGCGCGCCACATCGGCGTTATGACGGGACTTCCCGATGCCTACGGCCGCGGACGCATCATCGGCGACTATCGCCGCGTTGCGCTTTACGGTATCGACTACCTCATCGAGCAGAAGAGAGCCGACAAAGCGAAGATCGGTCTTGGCAATATGAACGCCGACACAATCCGACTTTCCGAGGAGCTCTTCCAGCAGATCGCCTTCCTCGGCAAGACCAAGGAAATGGCTGCACTCTACGGCTATGATATTTCCGCGCCCGCAAAGAACGCGCGCGAGGCTATTCAGTGGACCTATTTCGCATACCTTGCTGCAATCAAGGAGCAGAACGGCGCTGCAATGTCGATGGGACGTGTTACTTCCTTCTTTGATATTTACATTCAGCGCGACATCGAGGCAGGAATTCTTGACGAAAGCGGCGCACAGGAGCTTATCGACGATTTCGTTATGAAGCTCCGTATGGCACGCCACCTCCGCACACCCGAATATAACGGGCTCTTCGGCGGCGACCCGATGTGGATAACCGAGAGCGTCGGCGGTATGGGCGTTTCGGGCAAGACTCTCGTTACAAAGTCTTCCTTCCGAATCCTCAACACCCTTTATAACCTCGGCCCCGCGCCCGAGCCCAACCTCACCATCCTCTGGTCGGAGCACCTTCCCGAGGGCTTCAAGAAGTTCTGCGCAAAGGTTTCGATCGATACCGATTCGATCCAGTATGAGAACGACGACCTTATGCGCGTTATCTACGGTGATGACTACGGAATCGCTTGCTGTGTTTCGGCAATGAAGATCGGCAAGCAGATGCAGTTCTTCGGCGCGAGATGTAATCTGCCGAAGCTCATGCTTCTCGCGCTCAACGGCGGCTATGACTCTGTTTCCGAGATGAAGATCGGCCCGCAGATCGAGCCCTACGGCGCAGATAAGCTTGATTATGATGCTGTCAAGGCGCGCTTCGGCATCTATCTTGAATGGCTCTGCCGACTCTACGTCAACACAATGAACGTCATTCACTATATGCATGATAAATATGCATACGAGAAGATCCAGATGGCACTCCACGATACCGACGTTGACCGCATGATGGCGTTCGGCGTTGCAGGTCTTTCGGTAATTGCCGACTCGATGAGTGCAATCAAGTATGCAAACGTCAAGCCCATCCGCGACGAAAACGGATATATCGTTGATTTTGAGACTACGGGCGATTTCCCGAAATACGGCAACGATGATGATCGCGTTGACTCGATCGCCAAGGGCATCCTCAAGGACGTTATCGAGGAGCTCCGTAAGACTCCTACATATAAGAACGCTACTCACACCCTTTCCGCGCTGACGATCACCTCGAACGTCGTTTACGGTAAGAAGACGGGCGCAACTCCCGACGGAAGAAAGAAGGGCGAGCCCTTTGCTCCCGGCGCGAACCCGATGCACAACCGCGAGCAGAACGGTGCGCTTGCGTCGCTTAACTCTCTGACCAAGATGCCCTACGATTGCTGCCGCGACGGTATTTCGAATACCTTCTCGATCGTTCCCGATGCTCTCGGAAACTGTGATGAGTCAAGAGTTGATAATCTTGTAAACATCCTCGACGGTTATTTCAAGAAGCACGCGCATCACATCAACGTAAACGTTCTCAATAAGCAGAAGCTTATCGAGGCTTACGAAAATCCCGATCTTTATCCCAACCTCACCATCCGTGTTTCGGGTTATGCTGTCAACTTCCACAAGCTCTCGAGGGAGCAGCAGAGAGAAGTTATCAGCCGCACCTTCCACGAGAGTCTGTGATATGGTCGGAAGAATAAATTCAATACAAACGCTCGGGACCGTTGACGGTCCCGGCGTGCGTTTTGCGCTTTTTATGCAGGGTTGTCCGCTCCGCTGTGCCTATTGCCACAATCCCGACACGTGGGATTTCGCGGGCGGGGACGAAGTGAGCGCGGAAGAAATATTCGAAAAGGTAAAGCGTTACCGCGAATATTTCGGAAAGGACGGCGGAATCACCGTTTCGGGCGGTGAGCCGACTGCGCAAGCCGATTTTGTCCGTGCGCTTTTTGCACTTTGTAAATCCGAAGGCATACACACCGCACTCGATACTTCGGGTTGCATTTGGAACAATAAAGTTGAGAAATTGCTTGAGGTGACCGATCTCTGCTTGCTCGACTATAAAATGTGCAACGCCGAGGATTATGAGAAATACACCCGATGCAAAAAGGAATCTGTAGATTTCTTCCTTTCGGAGCTTCAGAAGAGAAGCATCGACACGTGGCTTCGACAAGTCATCGTCAAAGGAATCAACAATTCGGTGGAAAGTGTAAAATATCTTTATGACGTTGCGGATTCGCATTCCTGCGTTAAAAAGGTCGAACTTCTCAAATTCCGCAAGCTTTGTGCGCCGAAATATGTAAATCTCGGGATCGAATTTCCCTTTGGCAACATTCCCGAAACAACGGCGCAAGATATCGAGGACTTGAAGGACAGGTGTATCGGACAATGATATTGCTTCAAATGTTTATCTCAATGCTCAAGATCGGTGCGTTTGCCTTTGGCGGCGGATACGCCATCATTGCACTTCTTGAAAACGAGTTTGTAACAAAACATGCTTGGATCGACCACGACGAGTTTATGAACGTCGTTGCGATCGCGGAAAGCACGCCGGGACCGATCGCTATCAACGTTGCGACCTACATCGGATATAAGCTCAAAGGCTTTTTTGGCGCAGTCGTGGCGACTGTCGGTGTTTGTTTGCCTTCATTTATAATAATGTACGCTGTGTCGCTTTTCTACGAGAGATTTATGGAGATCTCGATCGTTATGGCGGCGTTCCGCGGCGTGCAGATCTGCGTGGTTTACCTTATCGCATCTGCGGCGCTCAAAATGCTCAAAAAGATGAAGAAAACGGCGCGGAATATCACCGTTTTTGCTGTCACATTTTTGGGAATGACGGCTTGCGCGCTTTTCGATTTTCGTATTTCTTCCATAGTATTTATATTTACCGCGGGAGTTGTCGGACTTTTTGCCTTCCTTGTCAACAAAAAGAATAAGGAGGCGAAAAAATGATCTATCTGCAGTTGTTTCTGACCTTTTTGAAGGTCGGTGCATTCGCTTTCGGCGGCGGTTACGCGATGCTTTCGTTGATCGGTGATTCTGTTCTTGCCTACGGTTGGATGACCGAAGAGGAGCTTCTCAATTTTGCAGGTGTCGAAACCGTGATCCCCGGACCGATCGCGGTCAATATGGCGACCTTTATCGGCTACGAGCAGGGCGGATTTCTCGGCGCGCTTCTTGCGACGGTCGGCGTTGTGCTTCCATCATTTGTTATTATACTGATAGTTGCGGCGCTGATAAAGAATCTGATGAAATATCCCGCGGTCAACGCCTTTATTACGGGAATGCGTCCCGCACTCGGCGGACTTATTCTCGCCACTGCGGCAACGATGGGGTTGACGGTGCTTTTCGGACTTGAAAATGTATCTTCGAGCTTTTCTTTCGATTGGCGGATGCTTATTATACTTGCGGTTATAATTGCCGTTCCGATCGTTTGTAAAAAGCTCGTCAAAAAAGAGTTTTCTCCGATCTTTCTTATCATCGTTTCGGCGATTTTCGGAATATTGTTATTTGCATAATCAAAATACCTTTCCGTAAAAAAGAAAGGTATTTTTTATTGCAATCGACTGCTTTTTATGATATAATGTAAAAAAACACATTGAGGTCGGCTTATGAAAAGATATATACGGACAATGACGGCAGTATTACTGTGCCTTTCAAGTCTTCTTGGCTTGATCGCGTGCGCGGGTAGGGAAGAGTCTGCCGAAACTACGGAAAATTACGTTGTAACAACAGAACAAGAAACCATAAAAGAGGAGACCACCGAAATGGAAGCGATCAAGGAAAAAGTTTCGCTTGACGGCAAGAGAGTTATTTTTATCGGCAATTCATACGTTTACCACGGCAGGACCGTTATGAACGTTTCGTCGTCGGTTATGACGCAGGCGGCAAGGGAGAATGACAAGGGTATTTTCTATCAGCTCTGCAAGCAAAAAGGATATGAGGTCAACGTCACCAACTGGACCTTCGGCGGTCACGGACTTGCCGATTTCTTTGGCGCTCCTTGCGCTCATTCCTCAAGCGATTGCAGGGGCACTCGCCACGAAAATGAGCTGAAAAATCGCTATTACGATTACGTTTTCGTTTCCCCCGGAGGCGGCGACAGATCAGCGCAGACTATTGCCGACGATTTCGATTACATAATCAAGTTCTTTACCGATGCCAACCCGAACGTAAAGATCGTTTGCATCGGCAACCTCGGCGCGCACGGATATTCATCCTTCTTTACGGATCAGCCCGGTATTTACAATTACTATAGTACCCTTGCGGCAAAGGGCGTTATTATTGCGGACTGGGGCGGACTCGTTTATCGCTTGATGCACGGCATTTGGAGTGTCCCCGGCGGCTCTCAGAGCTACGGCAAGTACTCCTTCATCGTCAAGGACGGCTACCATCCGAATATGCTCGCGGGATACATTAATGCGCTTATGGCGTACTGTGTTGCAACGGGCGAGAGCGCGGTAGGACAGCCTTATGAATTTTGCAACGACGTAAGAGTTAATCAGGCGTTCAGCTTCAGCAAGTATATAAGTGCTAATTATACTGAAGACAAGGTCACCGATTTCGACGCTATTTTCAAATCCGAAGGCGATATGAAGGGCATTCAGGAGCTTGTTGACAAGTATATCGCCGAAAAGACGTGGAGTGAAAAATTCGAAAAGCCGAAGGCTGAAACAGAAACCGTACTTTTGAAGGATCATCCCAAGAAGCCCATCATCTCGGTTGTTTTCAGCAACGAAAAAAAGACGGGCAACGGTTGGATACCTTCCTCGCCCAAGTGGAAGCTCGCAAATACCGACGGGTACCGATATTTTTCGGGACTTCGCGGGGATGCCGATGCTATTGCGTCGCTCGCGGGTACAAAGACTCCGAATGGTCTGACCGATGCACAGAAGAAGGATCTCGCCGACATCCGTTACGGTCTATCGATCATCGGAATCTCACATCTTGATCTCCCCGAGTATACCGTGACGACCGACAGCGGCGGCAGGATGCAGACGACCTCGCTTCTCAATCTACTCAACGGTCATTACGGGTCGTCTTTTACCGCGAATATTTATTTTGATGATAAGACTTACAACGTAAGCGGTGAAGAGGATGCTTCATCGCCCTACACCGCGCTCATCACGCTGAATTTCGGTTCTGTGAAGACGTTTGAGGCGATCGGTTATTCCTCGGGCAACCTCAAGGGCTTCCCGCAGGCGCAGGACGTTTACGTCAGCGACGACGGCATCAACTGGACGAAGGTCCCCTCCGCTTGCTTTGACACCGAGATCGCGCCCGTTGCGAGCATTTCGGACAAGAGCGGAACGCGCGACCCTTGGAACAACAACGAGCCGAAGCAGGAAGTTCTATTTGATATGAAGAACGCGAGCGGAAAGTATATCCGTCTTGCCATCCGGCGCGGCGCGAACGTGGATTATCACGGAATTAATACGAGAGAGATTCTTGTTTTTGGAGGATGATTAATCTATTGAGGTGGATATATGGGATGCCTTTCCTTTTTGATTGAATTTACTGTTTTATCAATCGTTGAATTCTGGTTCCGTTTGATGCAGTTAATAATACCCGAAAAGGGGCAGGGAAGCTTGCGCAAAGTGATAAAAGTGATGGTTTATATATTCAGCTTCATTTTGTTTGCTTTGATGTTTATTGCACTTGTCGGAATGATTTTCGGGGATGAACAAACGCAAATCCTATCAAAGGACATATTCTTCATTTCTCTCGGAATAAGTGCGGTGCAAATCGGCTTGGGGTTGATTTTCAGAAAAAAAGATAAGAAATAATAATCAACTTAATACATTTGAAATATGTGAATGAATAGTATTGCGAGATTCTGTTGCTATTATTATTGAAAACTACAGAACGTGTCATACTTCGGCTCCGCTGGCGCTTCGCTCAGGATGACATCGTGGTTTTGCTTTATTGTAAAATATATTGGTCACTCGCAATTATATTTGTGATTTTAATTTGAGCTGTTATTTTTAATATTTTCTGAAAACTATTGACAATGTGATTTATTTGTGATATAATATATATGCTCCAATTAGAGCATATATGTATTACGGAGGCGCAAATATGGCTAACGAAAATCTCAGCGAAAAGGTATCGGTAAATATCAACACGTCAACTCTCTCGGAGATCGATCTGCTTGTAGATAACGGCTATTATTCAAACCGCAGCGATTTCATCAATCACGCTTTGCGTTTGGCGCTTAAAGAAGACCGTTCGACGATCGACAGGATAATCGAAAAGAACACAAAGGCTGCGGGTAAAGAAAGTAACTGGTTTATTGGGCTTTACGGATTTACGGCAAAGGAAGTCGAGGAAATGTATGCCGAGGGCGAGAAATTTTCCCTTTCGGGATACGGGGTTCTTACCATTGACAAAAACTGTGACGAAGAAAAGCTTTTTGCGGTTGTTGAAAGCATTAAACACCGAGGAAAAGTGATCTGCTCGCAGTCGGTGAAAGAACATTACGGGTTGAAATAGGTGTTTCTTTAATGAATGACAAAAGGACAGCCTCGCGCTTTGGCGCGGGGCTGTCCTTTTGTCCGAAACGCCGGCGGGGCGCCGTCGTTTCGGAAGCATATTAGAGTGTTTCGACCTCTGCGGAGGTCGACTTAAGGAACTTTTTGAAAAAAGTTCCTTAAGAAACCTCAAAAACTTTGGTCTGTTTAGTTTGTGCGATTAATAGAGTTCGAAGTTGAAGATATGCGCCGTCGAGCTGCCGTAGTCCTCGCACATAGTCTCGCTGAAGTGGGTTGAGAGGGGAACGAGGCGGATAGCCTTTGCGGTGATATCAAGATCGTGCTTGATAAAGCGCTGATGGTTATCGGTGACCTCGATCACGGTGCTCCACTCGCCGCTTGCGTCCTGTGCTTCGATCTTATAGTGCTTAATCAGGCACTTGGGGAAGCCGAAGGTGGTATTATCGTGACTTGCCGCCATAAAGAGGATCATGGAGGTGTGCAGACCGTTGGGGTTGCCGTCGATATACTCGCGGTCAAGGTCGCTGTCGAACACCAGACGAACGCCGCCGACGTGAGTGGGCTCTTCGAAGGTGTATGTGATCGCCTTGTTTGTCTTGCCGTAGTAGCCGTTGTCGTTGCCCCAGATGCGGCGGTCAATGCCGTTCAGGAGCGCGGAGCAATCGCCGTAATCTGCGGTGAGGGTCGCCTTCTTGGTGAGCTCGGAGGGCTCGCGGCGGAAACCGGGAAGGAAGCAGTCGTCATCCATAAGGATCTTCTGAATTTCCTTGATCTTCTGCGCGCAGACCTCGCGGGGCATAAGGTCATTCTTGACCGCAACAGCCGCTGCGGTACCTACTGCCTGTCCGATAACGCCGATGGTGCCCATTACGCGGGTTGTGCTGAATCCGATGTGCGACGCGCTGATGTTTCTGCCCGCGAACATAAGGTTTTCGATGTTCTTGGAGTAGAGTGCACGAAGCGGGATGGAGTAGGGCTCGGAAAGACGGCGCTTCTGCAGGTGGCTGCCGCCCTTTGCATTCATATGGAAGCCGCCGGGAAGGTGATTGTCGATCTGCCAGCCGCCGTAAGCAACGGTATCCTCAAAGCGAGGACAGTTTTCAACGTCGTGCTGTGTGATGATGTAGTCGCCGACGTAACGGCGGCTCTCTCGCTTGCCGGGAAGGAATCCGATCCACTCGAGATCCCAATTCTCCGCGCCGTGGTCGCCGTGGTTCTTGATGTGGTCCCAAACGCCGAAAGCGATCTTGAGGAGCTCGTCGCGGACTTCCTCGGTGTCGTCGATAGAGTTCTGCATACCGCCAAGCTCGATCCAATAGAAGTTGGTGTTCATCTCATAGAGCTTGTGGGGCTTGTTGTTCATCGCGTCGTCATCGGGGAAGTCATAAGCCCAAGCGGGGGGAGTGTAGCTGACGGGATGGTCGGTCTCGCGGCACTGGATCATAAGGCTCATACCCATGGTATGATTGTCGGCGACATCAAGTCCGAATTCCTCGCCAAACTCGCTCTTTGCCTCGCGGCCCACGCGATATTCCGCGCCGGTGAGCGGAGCGAGGATAGAGTCGCCCGAGCTGTCAACGAAGATCTTTGCGTGAACCTCGTGCCAGGTGTATGTGGTGAGCTGGAAGCCCTTGACGTACTCGATCTTGTCGCCGTTCATCTTTGCATCACAGCAGGTGCAGTTGAGCATAAGATCGATATTATCCTCGAAACGGACGAGCTCGTAGAGAATGGAGTCCCAGATAGTGAAGTTTCTCTTCGGGTTGCGGTGCATATTCTCAAGGAGAAGCTCCTCCATAATGCCGGTCTCCTGAAGATCGCGGACTCTTGTGCCCGCGCCCGAGATCCACATTCTGATCTCGCTCGAGCAGTTACCGCCAAGAACGGGTCTGTCCTGCATAAGGGCTACCTTTGCGCCCTGTCTTGCCGCGGAAATTGCGGTGAACATACCGCCGATACCGCCGCCCACAACGCAAATATCGACGTTGTGAACCTTTGTTTTAAGCATTTCACTCATTGGTTTTTCTCCTATGTAATAAATAATTAATTTACTATTGCATTTTACACCATTATAGTGTATAATAATTATACACATCACAAAATAAAATGTCTATCGTGTTTGTGACATTAAATTTGCATTTTGTGACATATAGAAAATGAAACTTTTATCGCATTATCTTCAAAACAAAAACGATCCGCGCCACGAGATCACAAACTGGGAAAACGACTTGATAAACGATTCGCTCTGCTACTCATACAGAAGCACCATTTACGATATGAACACCTTCCCCTCGAGCCTTCACAGCCACGATTATTATGAGCTTGTCATCTTCGTTGAGGGCGAGATCAATTACGTTTGCGAGTCGAGCGTGTATTCGCCGAAGCGTGGGGACGTCATCATCATCCCACCGGGAAAATTCCATATGTCGAAGCTCAAGGGCGAGCGCACGCATTACAAAAGGCACGTGTTTTATCTCTATCCGAATGCCTTTGATGCGGTCGGAGCGAGTCTTGCCGATATATTGATAAGGACGAATGAGGGCGTGCACTTTTCGCTTTCCTCGCGCGAGAGGGAGGAGGAGCTTTTGTCGCTGACCGAAAAGCTCTCCTTGGCGCTCAAAAATCGCGGGGACGGACTTTCGCGCGCGCTTGCATTCGGGTACATCATCGAGATATTCTGTCTTCTCAACCGCAAGGACATCCGCCACAGCGGAGAGAGCGAGCGCCTGCCCGAGAACATCCTTGCACTCCAGCAGTATCTTGACGCGCACTATACCGAGATCGATTCGGTGTCCGAGGTCGCCGAGCACTTTTTTTACAGCCGCGAATACGTATCAAGGCTTTTCAAAAAGTATTATGACACCACGATCCTCGATTATATCCACAAGCTCCGCATATCAAAAAGCCGCGCCCTGATCGCCGAAGGTATGCCGATAATCGACGTCTGCTACGCCGTCGGATTTTCCTCGTTGTCGACATTTATAAGAGCGTTCCGCACGGCAACGGATATGACACCGTCGGAGTATAGGAAGATTGTGCGTAGTGGTTAATGATTCTGTCGGCTTCGCCGAATGATAATCTCCCTTCGGTCGAATGAAGGTGAATTTTCGCCGAGGCGAAAATTATCATTAATAACGAAAGCAGTATTTCGAAGAAATTGGAAATACTGCTTTATTTATTTATTTATTTATTTCATCTTATTTCATCATTCCGGCTATCAGAAAGAGAATAACTGCTGCGGCACCGTAAAAATATTTATCGTATGCGATCAATTGTTTTGCCCACGGCTCGGTGTATATGTTCAAAAGTTTTTTATATCTCCAACGTTTGAAGAAAGAATTGACGAGTGATGCTATAAGCAAGACGATAGCGGGGAGAATTAAACGTAAAGAATATGATGAAGTAGGAGTATTAACTAATAAGTTTACAATTATTATGATGGTGCAAAGTATCGAAAACCACGTGTTTTTCAGCAAATAGAGGAGATAATATCTGTTGAAAACAAATTTTTCCTTATCTTCCATACAAGGCGGTTCGTATGTAAGAGTGTTCCCGCAGATCGGACATTCGCTTTTTTCATCGACGATACATCCGCAGACGTTGCATTTTTTCATAAATTCCTCCTCCTTTACCTTTATGAAACCATTATAGCATATATATTTGTATAAATTTTGAACAATTTTGCAAAAAGGACTTGACACGGGGCGATTTTTGCAGTATACTATGATAAACCAATGAGAAAGAAGAGTAACAAGTTACGATTCCGTACAGAGAGCCGCCGGTGTTGAGAATGCGGCGGGATAGGGCTTGCGAATGGGCTTTTGAGGGCAAGGTGAAAATGCGCGTGCGCAAGTAGCCAAGACGGGTGTTCCCGTTACAGAACGAGTGTATGAAGTACACGTAAGAGGGCGCATAGTCCGAAGGACAGCGTCAAGCAGGGTGGCACCGCAGGTATTTCCTGTCCCGGCATTTGGGGCGGGGATTTTTTGTTTTTACCTGCCCTGAGCATCACACACCTGTGAAAGGAGAATCTAAAATGGACAAAAAACAAATTCCCTACAAAATTTATCTGAGCGAAAACGAGCTGCCGCGCGAATGGTACAACCTCCGCGCCGATATGCAGAACAAGCCCGCGCCCCTGCTCGATCCCGCGACTCACAAGCCGATCACGGCAGAAGCGCTTTCCGCAGTTTTCTGCGACGAGGCTATCAAGCAGGAGCTTGATGACACTACGAGATTCTTCAAAATTCCCGATATAATCCGCGATTTCTATAAAATGTACCGTCCCGCGCCCCTCATCCGCGCTTATTGCCTTGAGGAGAAGCTCGGCACGCCCGCAAAGATCTACTATAAATTCGAGGGCAACAACACAAGCGGAAGCCACAAGCTCAATTCCGCGATCGCTCAGGCATACTATGCGAAGATGCAGGGCCTCAAGGGCGTCACCACCGAAACGGGTGCGGGCCAGTGGGGCACGGCACTTTCGATGGCTTGTGCTTACCTTGGACTTGATTGCAAGGTCTATATGGTCAAGGTATCCTATGAGCAGAAACCGCACCGCCGCGAGGTTATGAAGACCTACGGCGCGACCGTAACTCCTTCTCCTTCGACCGAAACCGAGGTTGGAAGAAAGATACTTGAGGCGCATCCCGGCACGTCGGGAAGCCTTGGCTGCGCTATTTCCGAGGCTGTTGAGGTCGCTTCGACCACCGAGGGCTATCGCTACGTTCTCGGAAGCGTGCTCAATCAAGTAATGCTTCACCAGTCCGTCATCGGTCTTGAAACCAAGACCGCGCTTGATAAATACGGCGAGAAGGCTGATATCATCATCGGCTGTGCGGGCGGCGGCTCGAACCTCGGCGGACTTATCGCACCCTTCATGGGTGAAAAGCTTCGCGGCGAGGCTGATTACAGATTTATCGCAGTCGAGCCCGCCTCCTGCCCGACTTTGACCAGAGGTAAATACGCATACGACTACTGCGACACAGGCATGGTCTGTCCGCTTGCAAAGATGTATACACTCGGAAGCGGATTCATTCCCGCGCCGCATCACTCGGGCGGGCTGCGTTACCACGGTATGAACACGACTCTTTCCGCGCTCTACGATCAGGGACTTATGGAAGCCGTTTCGGTCAAGCAGACCGAGGTCTTCGAGGCGGCTGTTGAGTTTGCAAGAGTCGAGGGCATCCTTCCCGCTCCCGAAAGCTCGCACGCGATCAAGGTCGCGATCGACGAGGCACTCAAGTGCAAGGAGAGCGGTGAAGAAAAGACCATCGTTTTCGGTCTGACCGGAACAGGTTACTTCGATATGCTCGCTTACGGCAAATACAACGACGGCCTGCTGACCGACTACGCACCCACCGACGAGGAGATCAAAAAAGGCTTTGCGGGAATGCCCGTAATTGATTGATGTAATTTATAGAAAAGGAAGTAAAAATATGAGCGAAAAGAAGGGTATGATATTCGATTTCAACGGCACTCTCGTGCTTGATTCGCATATCCACAAGGCTGTATGGCAGGACTTTTTTCCGGAGCACGGCAGACCGGCGCTGACCGATGAAGAGGCGGAAAAGAATCTTCTCGGCTGCAGCAACACAGAGATACTGACGCGTTTCTTCAGTCCTCTTACCCAAGAGGAAATTGAAAGGCTCACCTATGAAAAGGAAGCGGAGTACCGACGCCGTGCTGTCCTTGATCCCACCTTCGTTCTCGTTCCCGGAGTCGAGGAATTTCTTGATCATCTCAAGGCAGAGGGGTATCCCATGATGATCGCGACCGGCTCGGAGATAAACAACGTCAAGTGCTATTTTGAATATTTCCACCTCGAGCGTTGGTTTTCTTGGGACAGGATCATATATGATGACGGCATAATGCCCGGCAAGCCCGATCCCGAGATCTATGTTCGCTCAGCAAAGCTGCTCGGCAGACGCCCCGAGGACTGCATGGTGTTTGAGGATTCGCTTTCCGGCGTTCTTGCGGCAAAGCGCGCAAATATCGGCAGAGTCTATGGCTTCGGTCCCGGTTATACACCTGCGAGATATGAACCCGTTGGCGGTGTTGACGGCGCGTTTGACAATTTCGCAAACTGGAAAAACTTCGATCTTACCTAAAATTTCAATCGACGGCTCGATCGGGCCGTCGATTTTTTTATTTATAGTGAAATATTTTATCAAAAAGGCTTGACAAATTCCTTTCAATGTGTTATCATTTTAGCATACTAAAGACTTAAAGAAAAATCTTGAAAGAGTAGGTTTCAAAAATGAATAAAGACATCAGAAACATATCCCGAGAGAGAATGCACGAGCTTTGGCGGGCTATCGCTCTGCTTGACAGCGCCGAGGAATGCGAAAGCTTTTTTACCGATCTTTGCACAGTTGCCGAGCTTGACGAAATGGCAAAGCGACTTGAGGTTGCAAAGTGCATCGACGCGGGAATGTCTTATGGCGACGCGGCTGAAAAGACGGGCGCGAGCACGGCAACGATCAGCCGAGTAAAGCGTTCGCTTTATTACGGCAACGGCGGCTACCGCACCGCACTTGACAAGCTTGAGGGGAAAGAGGCAAAGGACGATGAGTAAGATAATTGACGAATTGCCGAGCGCTTTGCGTTCGCTTTATGCCTCTGCCGGCTATTCGTGTTACCGCACGGTAGGCTTTGAGGAATACGATCTTTTTTCTCAGTACCGCGATTTTTTGACCAGCGGTCAGATGATAACTTTCACGGGCGCAGGCGGTAGGCTTCTTGCTCTTAAGCCGGATATAACGATGTCCATCATCCGCGATGCGGCGCAGGAGAAGGGCAGAAGCGACAAATTCTATTACAGCGAAAGCGTTTACCGCGTACCCGCGGGCGGCGATGAATTCAAGGAGATACTTCAGATCGGTCTTGAATGCATTGGCGATCTTTGCGGATATGACCGCGCCGAGGTCGTTTCTCTTGCTTGCAAGACTCTCGGAATGACGGGACGCGAGTATAAGCTCGATATTTCGCACACCGGACTTGTTTCGGGACTTTTTGAGCTTTTCGGGATACCCTCTGATGTTCGCGGAGATTTTGCGGATGCTCTGAAGGACAAGAACGCGCCGATGATCTCTCTTCTTTGCGAAAAGAACGAAATTTCTTCCGATAAAACAAAAAAGCTTATCGAATTTTCGAGATTTTCGCTTCCGATAAGAGATGCCGTGCGAGAGCTTCGCGCGCTTGGATTTGGCGGTAACGCAAAGTCGACGGAGGCGATCGATATGCTTGAACTTATCGCAAATACGCTCACAGAAAGCGAAGCCTCTTGCGTATCGCTTGATTTCTCGGTCATTCACGGAATGAATTACTATGACGGAACCGTTTTTGCGGGATATATAGACGGCGTTGCCGAGGCTGTCCTCAAGGGCGGCGAATACGGCAGGCTGATGAAAAAGATGGGTCGCGAGGGCAGCGGACTCGGATTCGCGCTTTACACCGATCTGCTCGAGCGCCTTGATGACGGCGAGATCAGCTTTGCAGCGGACGTGATGCTCGTTTGCGGTGACGCATCTCCCGAGGCGATCGCGGCAGAGGTCAAAAAGATTCGCGAATCGGGCAAGACCGTGCTCGTTCAAAAGGGACGGACGGGCGCTGAAAGATGCGCCGAGGTCATTGTTCTTGGCGGGGAGGTCTGACAATGGAAAACAAAAAATATTTGAACGTTGCTCTGCCGAAGGGCAGACTCGGCGAAAAGGTCTATTCCTATTTCGAACGCGAGGGCATGGAGGCTGAAGGCATCCGCGAGGAAAGCCGCAAGCTCGTTTTTGAAAATGCAGAGGGAACTCTCCGTTTCTTCTGGGTGAAGCCCTCCGACGTTGCCATCTACGTTGAGCGCGGCGCGGCGGATATCGGCGTTGCGGGCAAGGATATTCTGCTTGAATATTCCCCTGACGTTTACGAACTTTTCGACCTTGAGCTCGGTAAGTGCAGAATGGCTGTGGCGGCGAAGTCGGATTTCATCGATGACAGATCGAAAACTCTGCGCGTGGCGACCAAATTCACGAATATCGCGGGGCAGTATTATGCTTCGCTTGGCAGAAGGATAGATATAATCAAGCTCAACGGCTCGATCGAGCTTGCACCGCTTCTCGGACTTTCCGACGTTATCGTTGACATAGTCGAAACGGGAAGCACCCTCAAGGCAAACGGTCTTGTGGAATACAACAAAATTTGCGACATCAGCGCACGGCTTATCGCCAACAAGGCGAGCATGAAATTCAAGGGCGAGCAGATAATGCGTGTTTGCCGTGCTTTTGAGAATAAGGAATGATCCAATTGTAAAACTGCGTTTTACAATTGAAAACGCGAGCTTATCGCCGCCGCCAAAATTGAGAATTTTGGCGGCTCCCCTCGGCTCGCGGGCTCGCTTGGC